>NZ_CP076128.1:2870000-3025000 GCF_018736065.1 Flammeovirga kamogawensis | reverse complement strand
TATGAAGGAGTGTCGCCAGGCATTTTGGAGTCATTGTTGAAATACCGCCCTTTCCTGTTTGACGGTCTAACGAGTGTATACTCGGACATTGTTTGGTGGGTAGTTTGACTGGGGTGGTCGCCTCCAAAAGAGTAACGGAGGCTTTCCAAGGTTCCCTCACGACGGTCGGCAATCGTCGGAAGAGCGCAATGGCATAAGGGAGCCTGACTGCGAGAGAGACATTTCGAACAGGCACGAAAGTGGGACATAGTGATCCGGTGGTACCGCATGGAAGGGCCATCGCTCAAAGGATAAAAGGTACTCTGGGGATAACAGGCTGATCTCCCCCAAGAGCTCATATCGACGGGGAGGTTTGGCACCTCGATGTCGGCTCGTCACGTCCTGGGGCTGGAGAAGGTCCCAAGGGTTGGGCTGTTCGCCCATTAAAGTGGCACGCGAGCTGGGTTCAGAACGTCGTGAGACAGTTCGGTCTCTATCTGTTGCGGGCGTAGGAAATTTGAGAGGCTCTGACTTTAGTACGAGAGGACCGAGTTGGACACACCTCTGGCGTACCGGTTGTTCCGCCAGGAGCATCGCCGGGTACCTATGTGTGGAGCGGATAAGCGCTGAAAGCATCTAAGCGCGAAACCCACCTCGAGATGAGATTTCCATATAAGGGTTGTTATAGATGATGACGTTGATAGGCTTCAAGTGTACGTGTAGAGATACATTCAGCTGAGAAGTACTAATCGCCCAATAGCTTTTCTTTTACGGTTAGCACTCTAGAAATAGAGTGCTAGCAAAGTTTTTCCTTTTCACTGTCAAATAACTGATTTATATTAGTTATTTTGGATTAGTGATTAGATTCGATAATCAAAGACATTAAGATATTGATGGTGTCAATGACGTGGGTGTTCACCTCTTTCCATTCCGAACAGAGCAGTTAAGCCCCACAGTGCTGATGGTACTGGGTTAACCCCCGGGAGAGTAGGTCGACGCCACATTCATTATATATAGAAGGTTAGTTAACACATGATGTTGACTAACCTTTTTTTGTGTTCAAATTTTTGTTTTACTAATTGTATATAATTTTGAAAAAGTATAAATAATATATTTAATCATAAGTGAAATTAGAAAATGAGAATCTCTATTTTATATTATTGCATCAATCAAAAAAATAATTAATGATGAAAAATTTATTACTATCATTTTTCTTAATCGGAACTATTATATCATGTTCATCAACGAAAAAAGAAAAACCTACAAAAGAAGTAGGTACAGCATCAGATAATATTATGCCTAAAGTAGCTTCAGGTAAAATAGAAAGAATTGACAACTTTAAATCTAAATTTATCGATTCTCGTCTTATTGATGTGTGGTTACCAAATAACTATTCATCAGATAAGAAATATAGTGTTTTGTATATGCATGATGGATTAATGCTTTTTGATTCAACAATTTCTTGGAACAAACAAGAATGGATGGTTGATGAAAATGTATCAAACTTATTAGCAAAAGGTAAAATACAGGAATGTATTGTAGTGGCTATACCTAATAATGGAAAATATAGATCATCAGAGTATTTACCTCAAAAATCATTAGATGGATTATCGAGTAAACTATTAGATAAAGTAATTAAAGAAAGGCTTGCGGGAAAAACACTTGCTGATAATTATCTTAAGTTTTTAACTCAAGAATTAAAGCCTTATATAGATAATAAATATTCAACTTTAACTTCAAGAGAGAATACTTTTGTTATGGGGTCAAGTATGGGAGGTTTAATATCTCTATATGCAATTTGTGAGTATCCAGATGTTTTTGGTGGAGCAGGATGTTTATCAACACATTGGCCAATGGTTTATGCTGAAAAGTTTACCTTAGAAGAAAATAAGCAAATAACAGATGGTATAATAGCATATACTCGAACAAATTTACCTAATCCAAATACTCATAAAATATATTTTGATTATGGTACTGAAACATTAGATTCTCAATATGAACCATATCAATTAAGAATTGATAAAGTTATGAAAGAGAAAGGATATACAAGTTCTAATTGGGAAACTAAAAAGTTTGTAGGAGAAAACCATTCAGAAAAATCATGGAGTAAACGATTAGCAATACCATTAGAGTTTTTAATGGGAACGAATTAATAAAAAATGCCGATAATTATTGAAAATAGTTATCGGCATTTTTATGAAATTTTGTTGGATTAAGTCAATGTAACTGTATATGGTTCTTTATCACTGAGATCAACTTCAATAGTTTGTTTTACAGTAGTTGATAATTCATATCCAATAAAACTAGGTATTACGGGAAACATGTGATAACCTCTATCTACTAAAACAGCCACTTGTAGTTTTTCTACTCTAACTCCTAAAAAAGGCTTAATACTATATGCAAGAGTACGTCCTGTATTTAGAACATCATCAGCAATAATAATTACTTTGCCTTCTAAGCTTTCTGGCTCTTTATCCAATTCAATAAATGTTTGGACAGGAGCTGTTTTATCAATCGTGATTTTTGTAAGGTCTGAAGGTATATCAGAAATGGTACTAAATTCTGTTTGAAGAAGTTTTGCAAATTGATATCCCATACCTCTAATTCCTGCAAATACTATTTCTTTAGCACCGAAATTATCTTCGTAAACTTCAAATGCAATTCGACGTATTTTTTGTACAATCTTGTCATGAGTAAGTATGACATTGCTAGTTGTCGTCATGATTGTAAATAATTTTATATTGATATTTTGATTATACTAAATCGAAATCTATTGAACGTTTTTCAATATTAGTCTCCTTAACTATAACGTTTACTTCATCACCTAACTGAAATTTTTCTTTGTATTTGGAACCAGTTACAGTCATAGTTTCACTATCAAAAATATATTGATCACCAGTCATAGATTGATAACGTACCAATCCTTCACATCTACTTTCTTTTAATTCAATAAACATACCCCAATCTGTTAAACCAGATATTGTACCTTCCATCTGCTCTCCTAAGAATTCAGACATAAACTCAACTTGCTTATATTTTATAGAAGCACGTTCTGCATCGGCAGCAACTTTTTCTCTAGCAGAAGAATGTTTACACTTATCTTCTAATACATTTTCATCTGCAGATTTACCCTTATCTAGGTAATGCTGTAGTAGTCGATGTACCATCATGTCAGGATAACGACGAATAGGAGATGTAAAGTGTGTATAATGATCAAAGCCTAAACCATAGTGTCCTTCAGGAGTTGTTGTATAAATAGCCTTAGCCATAGTTCTTATTGCTTGCTGCTCAATAATATTTTGCTCAGGTTTTCCTTCGACTTCATCTGTTAAAGCATTCATAGAATGAGCTAATTTCTTTTGACTTAAATCAACATCATATCCAAAACGCTTAGCAAAACTAGCAAACTTTAAAAGTTTATCAGGATCTGGATCACCATGAACACGATAGACCATAGTACAAGGTTTTCCATCTTGCTTTTTACGGAAGATAAATTCAGCAACTCTTTTATTAGCAAGAAGCATAAACTCTTCAATCATTTTATGAGCATCTTTTCTAACTTTTGGAGTTAATCCAATAGGTTTACCGTTTTCGTCTAAATCAAATTTTAACTCTATAGATTCAAAAGATATTGCTCCATTTTTGAAGCGTTCAGCTTTTAATTTATGTGCAATATCATTTAGAATATTAATATCTTCTTGATAATCACCTTGTTTAGACTCTATTCTTTCTTGAGCTTCTTCATAGGTAAATCTTCTATCAGAATGTATTACTGTTCGCCCAAATGACTGCTTGTGGACTTTACCAGTTTCATCCATTTCGAAGATAGCAGCAAATGCTAGGCGATCAACATTCGGATTTAGAGAACAAAGTCCATTAGAAAGTTTTTCAGGAAGCATAGGTACAGTTCTGTCTACTAAATAAACAGAAGTTGCTCTTTTTAATGCTTCTTCTTCTAATTGAGTTTCTGGTTGCACGTAATGAGAGACATCAGCAATATGAATTCCTATTTCATAATGACCATTTTTCATCTTACGAATTGATAAAGCATCATCAAAATCTTTTGCTGTAAGTGGGTCAATAGTAAAAGTAGTTCTATTTCTAAAGTCTCTTCTCTTTGCTATTTCTTCTTCAGGAATTTCATCTTCAATACGTTCAGCTTCAGCCTCAACTTCTTTTGGAAATTCAAACGGAAGACCAAATTCAAACATTATAGAATGAATCTCAGTGTCATTTTCACCAGACTTCCCTAATATCTTAGTTATTTTTCCAATTGGAGATTTGTCATTTTCTTTCCATTGAGTAATTTTAGCAATTACTTTATCTCCATCTTGTGCTTCACCTATTTTATCTCTTGGAATAAATAAGTCGTAAAACATTTTACGGTCAGACGCAACAACAAAGGCAAAGCGATCTGAAATTTGGAGTTTACCCACAAATTCATCACGTTCTCTTTTCAGAATCTTTGTAACTTTTGCTTCCTCACGTTTTCTTTGTCTATTGAAAAACGTTGTAAATTCTACTTTATCTCCGTGTAGTGCTCTATTCATGTTAGGTAGCACAATACGTATATCGTCTACTTTTTCATCACCTTCAGTATCTACAACAAGAAATGCGAATTTAGGATTAACAAAATCAATAGTAGCAGTACGAGATGTTCTTAACTCATCTTCTAAAAGAATAGATTGGTAATTTTTACCTTTTAATTTAATCTTTCCTTCGTCAGCTAAATTGATAAGAATATATTTTAGTTTATCTTTATCTGTTTGGCTTTTGATCTTTACATCCTTAGTGATTTGTCGAAGACTAAACCCATGTTCAGGAGATGAATTTAAAAGATCAATAATATTTTGAATGACATGAGAATTCAAGCTACTTCTTCTTTGAGGCTTTTTCTTTCCTCTAGAATTCTCTTTTTTATTCTTTTTTTTGGCTTTTGACATGTTTTTGATTTACATCTGAAAAAAGATGAAACAAGATGCTTATATTAAATAAAGGTGGACGTCATCATCTTGTTACTTCTGCTAAATTACGATAAAATCCTAGTTATAGGACGATGATTATAGAACTATGTTGCGAAGTTTATATATAACCCTTCAATTTTTATTTTTATTCACTCAAATTCAGGCTCAAGAGGTTAAAAAACTATGGGTAAATGAGGAGATTCTCAAGTGTGCTTCATTAAGTATGGATGCTATGTATAAATGGGATTTTGAAACCGCAGATAGTTTATTGGTTGAATATGAAAAATTAATGCCTAATCATCCATCTTTACCTTTACTTCATGCAATGGATATGTACTGGAAATCTACTCCTTTTGATTATTATGATGATGAAAAGATGAATGATTTTTTTTATTATTTAGATGATTGTATTGATAAATGTGAGGTTATTGTAGACGAAAATAAGAATGATAATGAAGCCGTTTTCTTTTTATTGTTAGCAAGAAGTTTAAAAGCAAGAGCTTATAATTATAGTGGTTCTACCTGGAAAGCTGTATCAGAAGCAAAACAAGTATATTCTTTAACACGCTACAGTATTAAACATATACATGAGTTTAATGAATTTAATTTTTCTGCAGGAGTTTATAATTATTACAGGGAGTTTTACCCAGAAAGCCACCCTATTTATAAACCATTTTTAAGTTTTTTTCCTTCAGGTGACAAGCAATTAGGTATAGAACAACTAACAACAGCAATGAATTTTAGTGTTTTTACTAATGCTGAAGCAGAGAAATATTTAATGTGGATTTACTCACATGATAACAACTTGAAGGCTACAGAAATAGCGTATAATATTTTTGATAGATATAGTAATAATGAATGGTATTTATTCGATGCATTATTAGTATTGTCAAGATTTAACTTGCTAAATGATTCTATTGCTGTTAGTAAAATAAATCAATTATCTATTTCAAGTAGTAAGTTTTATAATTGCGCAGGATTTTTAATTGACGCAATTAGACTGTACCAAGCAAATGAAATAGAAAGTTCTTTTTGTAAATTTAAAGCTGTAGAAAATAATTTCCCACAGCTTTCAACTCAGCAAAAATATTTAGAAGCACCTTTATATGCTTATTTGTATTCGATATATAAAATAAAAAGGGATCAAGAAAATAGTAAAAAGTATTATAAACTAGCTCTTAATACTACTTATGGTGAAATGATTATTGATGCAATTGAACAATCTCACCAATAAATTTTTATTCAAAAAGGTCCTTTTGTGTAAATTTAAAAGGTAATAAGTCTGAAACAGAGGCTAACTCATAGATATCATCAATTCCTTTCATAATAACTCTAATTGGAGTTTCTTGTTTTGCTTCATATTCTAACATAGCTTGTCTACATGCCCCGCATGGTGATATAGGGATGAATGTTTCATCATCACTTTTGCGTGCTGCAATTGCAATTGTTTTTATGGTTTGATTTGGGTGTGATGCTCCTGCAAAATACATGGCAGTTCTTTCTGCACACATTCCTGATGGATAGGCAGCATTTTCTTGATTATTGCCAGAAATAATTTCACCATTTTCAAGAATTAATGCAGCTCCAACGTTAAAATTAGAGTATGGTGCATAAGAGCTAAATGTAGCTTTTTCTGCAAGAGATAATAACTTT
This sequence comes from Flammeovirga kamogawensis, assembly GCF_018736065.1. GTDB lineage: Bacteria > Bacteroidota > Bacteroidia > Cytophagales > Flammeovirgaceae > Flammeovirga > Flammeovirga kamogawensis. The sequence continues at coordinate 3,018,404 of NZ_CP076128.1, read as the reverse complement.
TGATCTTCATTAGATAATTCCTCTAAGTTAGAGTAAGCAACGATCTCAATATTTAGGTTTACTTTTTTTGCCATAATTACTATTCTATTTAGAATAGTAAGATACAGAAAAAGCCTTTAGAATTATATTCCAAAGGCTTTCATTAAGAAACAATAGATTAAAATACTAAAAAAGTACTATTTACCAGCACCTTTACGTTTTACGTCTTTGATGTCTTTTCTTACATTGTCATCATATGCAACAATCCAAGCGTCTTTAACACCCATTGCTCTCATATACTTCTTGAATTGATCAGCTTCTCCGTAATCACGGAAATAAGCGATTGTATATTTCTTTAAACCATCTTCATCTTCCATCCAAAAGTTTCCTTTATCTTGGAATTTAGAAAGATCACGGTTTTTAAATGCACCAATTTGTACTTTGTAGACAATACCTTTCGTGTAGTCATCTCCAGAAGCAGAAACATTATTGTCCATCTTCTTTTTAAGCTTATCAAGCTCAGCACGTAAATCAGCAATTTCATTATCTTTTTCTTTTAACTTAGAGTCAAAAGCTTCTTTTTCTTGTTCTAATTTAGAAATCTCAGCTTTTAAACCTGAAGCTTGACCACGAAGAGTATTTAACTCTTGTGTCATATCTCTAAACTTTAATGGATCAGTTTCTTTTAATTTCTTTTTCCACTCTTTAATTTCTTTTTTCTCGCTCTTCTTGTCATTAGAAGATTTGCTTTTCTTCTTTTTCTGGGCTAATGCATCATTGTCGATTGCTATTGCACTAAAAGCTACTAGAAGTAGTATAAAGATCCTTTTCATGGTAATTGTTTTTTCAATACGGTGTTAAGTTTATAACACAGAAAAAAGAGTTTTATTTTATGAATGAATAAAAAAATGAAGTTTTTATCACAAAAACGAAACAAAGTTTATTTTTGATAAAACAGTGTTCAATGTTTGTGCCATTATATTACATAAAAATCCATCAACATTAAAAACTTTTGATTAGTTCTTTTAAATTCGTGTTTTATTTAGATGAATAGATTTCAGCGAGCTAGGTAAGTACACTTTACTATTTATCGAGTCTTTAAAATATATATATATAATTATGAATGCAGTTATCCAAAGAGTAACCTCGGCAAAAGTAGAAATAGATAACATTGTTCATGGGCAAATTCAGAATGGCTTGATGGTATTACTAGGTGTTGCTAAAGATGATACTGAATCTGATGTTCAATGGCTTGCAAAAAAAATAGTAGGAATACGGATATTTTCTGATGATGAGGGTAAAATGAATAAAGCATTGAGTGATATAGATGGAAATATTCTGTTAATTTCACAGTTTACATTACAGGCTAGTACCAAAAAAGGGAATAGGCCATCATATTTAAATGCAGCAGATCCTAGTATAGCTGTTCCTTTGTACAAAAATATGATAGATGAGTTACAAAAATTAATAGGAAAAAAAATAGAAACAGGTGAATTTGGTGCAGATATGCAAGTATCATTATTAAATGATGGTCCTGTTACAATAATAATAGATACAAAAGATAAGAAATGAAGCACCTTAAAATATTAGTATATTCTATTATTCTTATATGTTTGACATATTCAAAAGGGATGGCTTCAAGTTTTCCTTTGGAAGATAAATGGCTTATTTATGAGAAGCAAGTGTCTGGTTTTGTTCCTTACTTCCCTTCAGAACATCCTTTTGTGAAAAATTTCTATTTGCTTTTAGATATTCAGTATTTAGGAGGTTTAGGTGTAGAAGTTGTTTTAACAAATGGGGATGCTGTATTTCTTAATAATCAACTTAAAGAAGTAGCTAAAAAAGATGATGATACAGTTTATTTTTCTTACGAAAGATTAAAACAAGAGGCTAAAAATACAGGTGAAATATTATTAGTAGTAAATACAACTGATGGTAAATGTCCATTAGGCTTCATGGTAGAGCAACATTATGGAGCAATACAATTAAAAGATTCAGTGAGTAAAAAAGAAGAAGTTACATTATTACAACGTTCGGATTCTAATTTTAGGTCCTATTTATTAATGTGGTCTTTAGTAGTATTTTTTATTGTAGGTATAGTGTCTAAGATTGGAGGTTTAAAAACTGCAGGAGGTGAATTATTAAAATCTTTTGAAGGAGTAACCTTAGGTAGGTCAGAAATGAATAAAGTAAATTCATTACAATTTTTGATGTTTATCTTATCATTTGCATTAGTTGCAAGTTTAACTGTAATGTTATTTGGAGCTGGTAATTTATGGTTATCAAGAGCTACTTCAGAGGTTATGAATTCAACAATATCTTCTTTTCTTTTAAATATATTTTACATAATTGTATCAATTTTAGCTTTTGTTGCTTTTAGATTAATAGTTATTTATGTTTTAGGTGGAGTTTTTGGGAATTCTCAAATTTCATCAATTCATGGAGTAGAGTTTTACAAGCTAACATGGGTTTATGTTCTGTTTTACATGGTTTTATGTGTATTTTGGACGTTAAATCCTTTTTATATTTCTTGGGAATTTATGCGTTATTTCTTAGGTATTACCTTCTTTCTGAAAAGTTTTTTAGTGTATATAGCTGTATCTAAACAAGTAAACCTTAGAAATAACTATTTATTTTCGTATTTTTGCGCGACCGAATTCCTTCCTTCGCTAGTTGCTGTGAAGGTTTTCTTTAGTTGATTTCTTATAACTCACAAACTTGTCTCTACCAAGAGGCTGTTTTATAAATAGATATACATACATGGCAAATGACATAGCAGGAAAAGTGGTGAAGAAAGCTGTGAAGTCAATTTTGGTGTCTCAGCCTGAACCCGCTAATCAAAATTCTCCTTATCATAAATTAGGAGAAAAATATGGGATTAAGATTGATTTCCGTCCTTTTATCGAAGTAAAAGGAGTAACGGCTAAAGAGTTTAGAACTCAGAAGATTAACATTTTAGAGCATACAGCTGTAATTTTTACATCAAGAAATGCAATTGATCATTTCTTTAGATTATGTAAAGAACTTAAGGTAGAAGTACCTGCTGATATGAAATACTTCTGTATTTCTGAACAAACCGCTAATTATTTACAAAAATATATTGTTGTTAGAAAACGTAAGTTGTTTACAGGTTACAAAACAGCAAAAGATATGTTTGATCTCTTTAAGAAATTTAAAGGAGAGAAGTATCTGTTCCCTTGTTCTGATATCAGAAAAGAAGATATTCCAAATTATATGGATGCTAATGGAATAGAAATGAATGAAGCGATTATTTACCGTACTGTTGCTGCAGATCTTTCAGATTTAAGCAATATCTATTACGATATGATTGCGTTCTTCAGTCCTTCAGGTATTAAATCTTTGTTTACTAATTTTGCTGATTTTGAGCAAAAAGAAACAAGAATAGCTGCTTTTGGCCCTACTACGGCTGCCGCTGTTCGTGATGCAGGTTTACATTTAGATGTAGAAGCTCCATTGCCAAATGCTCCGTCTATGACAGGTGCAATTGAATTGTATATTAAAGAAGCGAATGAAGTATAAATACTTTATTAAAAATATTGAACGTCACATATTCATTTATGTGGCGTTTTTTTTTGTCTTTTTTTCATGGAAAGAATCTTAATTTTTTGTTAATTGTATAAGAGGTTGATGATTTAATAAACCGTAAGCAATTCTATTGTAAAACATAAACTATATAATCAGCCTTAGATATCTCAATCAAAATAGGTAGTAAATTTTACCTGACTTTAATATTATGCAGCTAATAAAACCCTTATTTTTAAGTAGCTTATTATTCTTATTTACTCTATCCTTTGGAGTTGCACAGCAAGATCCTCAGTTTACTCAGTATATGTTTTCTAAGCCATTTCATAATCCAGCCGCAGTTGGTATGACATCTGAAAATGCAGAGGCGTCTCTCGTTCATAGAACACAATGGTTAGGTTATGAAGGTACATTTGATGATGATGGAACGTTAAATACTCAGTTCTTCTCATTGTCAGCGCCAATTCAATCTAAACGTTTAGGAGTGGGGTTGCATATAGTAAATGATGATGTAGGGTTATTAAGTAATTTAGAAGCGCAAGTGTCAGTTTCTTATTTTGTACCAGTAAAAAATGGAACACTTTCTTTTGGATTGAGAGGAGGAGTTTATGATAGATCTATAAATACAGATCGTTTACGTTTTGTAAATGATCAAGATCCCTTTTTTAAGTCAGGTGAAGCAATGAACTCTATTGTACCCGATGTATCTGCCGGAATTTACTATCAAAATGAACGTTTATATGCAGGAATTGCTGCTAAGCATTTATTAGAATCAGATTTTGTAGGAGGAATTAATAGTCCTTTTAGTGCTTTAGGAATGTCATTCAATGGTATGTTTGGGATGTCTTTTGATGTAACAAATAACGTGGTACTTCAACCATCTGTATTATTAAAATCTGATTTGAATTCACTTTCTTTTGATTTTACATTATTAGCAAACCTTCAAGAATGGGTTTATGTGGGAGCTGGTGTAAGGGAAATAGAAGCCTTAAGTTTGTTAGCGGGTGTTTATGTTTTAAAGAGCAGAACTTTACATATTGGTTACGCTTTTGATTATACTTTAGAAAATCAATCAGCTAAAGCACCAACAAGTCATGAGATTTTATTGTCATTTAGTTTTAGTGCATTTGGTAGTAAAAAACCATCAGCAATTCGTACTCCTAGATATAGACACGATTAATTAAAAGTGCTTTTTATACTTAACTTTTTATTTTTTTTTAAGTCAAATACGTTTTTGGATTCATTTTTGTTTTGTTTCAAAACGAAATTGAAAGTTAAAGTTTATTAACTATCAATAAAATCAAATAGAAACTTAATTAATCCAACCGGATAAATTTTTTTAATATGAAAAGCTTGTCAATAAAAAGGCTAACGGGAGCGTTAAGCATTTTGGCTGTCTTAACTCAGAGTTGTGGAGGAGGCGGCCTACTAGGAGGCGGAGACGGCTCTGATGGAGGAGAGCTTATCGGCTCTCAAGATCGACCTGAATGGGATGCGCAAGTTGTACCTTATGGTATGACAGCCGTACCTGGTGGAACATTCCACATGGGACAGGCGGATGAAGATATTACCTATTCGATGATCAACATGAATAAGCAAGTTACTATTAGTGGCTTCTTTATGGATGAGACGGAGATTACTAATAATGAATACCGTCAGTTTATCGAAGGAATGGAAGCAGAGTCTGACACTAGTGCAGATTGGACTTTCGAACAAATTCAAGAAGAATTAAGACCAGACACAACAGTTTGGGAAAAAGACTTCTCTTACCATATGGGTGAGCCAATGCAAGATTACTATTATAGCCATCCTGCATTTGATGATTATCCAGTTGTAGGTGTTACTCGTAGAGCAGCAGTGGAATTCTGTGCTTGGAGAACAAGACACTATAATGGTTATAGAACAGAACAAGGTATGGCAGAGATGCCAGCGTTCAGATTACCAACAGAAGCCGAATGGGAATATTCAGCAAGAGGTGGTCTTGATATGGCAAAATATCCATGGGGTGGTCCTTATGTGAGAAATGGTAAAGGTTGTGCTTTAGCTAACTTTAAGCCAGGTAGAGGTAATTATTATGATGATGGTTACTCTTATACTTCTCCAGTAGCGGCATACTTCCCTAACGGATTTGGATTATATGATATGTCTGGAAATGTTGCAGAATGGTGTGATGATGCGTATAACCCATCTGGATACCCAATTGTATGGGATTTAAACCCTACATATACAGATCCAAACGAACCAAAGAAAATCGTAAGAGGAGGATCTTGGAAAGATATTCCTTATTATATTCAAACAGGTACGAGATCTTATGAGTTTGAAACTCAAGCAAGATCTTACATCGGGTTTAGATGTGTGATGATTAACTTAGGTAGATCATCAGGATTCGATTTCTAGATTCCAAAAAAAAAGTCAAGTGAACCAGTTCTTGGAGCACAACATTATCCACAACAATCAATTAGAAAATTTTTAAGCAGACGTAAAATGAGCAATTTACACGAGACGGGAAGAGAAAAGATCTTCAGAGTATATGTTCCTATTTTGACTAACCTTGGTGCATCAGTAGTAATTATTGGAGCCATGTTCAAAATTCTTCACTTACCTAACGGTGGTCCAATTTTGGCAGCAGGTTTGATTACAGAAGCATTATTATTCTTTATTGGTGCATTTGCTCCAGCAGCACCATTTGAAAAGCATTACGATTGGGCTCTTGCTTACCCAGAATTATTAAGTGAAGATGCTGTTAAAGCTCCTTCAAAGAAGGCTAAAGCAGATCCTAAGAAAGATATTGCAGCTTTAGGTGCAATGGATAAAATGTTAGCAGACGCTAAACTTACTCCAGAAGTATTCAAGAACTTTGGTTCTGGAATGGAGAATTTAAATAAATCAGTAGGTCAGATGAAAAGTGTTGCAAGTGTTGCAGGTGCTTCTGACGAATACTCTCGTAGTTTACAAGTAGCAACTAAGTCAATGGGTGATTTAAATAAATCATTTGCAACTACTGTTACTGCTATGAAAACAATGGAAGGTACAGCTGCAGATTCTAAAGCTCACCAACAACAAGTTCAAGCAATTACAAAGAACTTAGGTGCTTTAAATGCTGTTTATGAAATGGAATTAAAAGATGCTAATAACCATCTTAAGACAATTAATAAATTCCATGGTAATTTAGCTACTGCAGTTCAAAGTATGGATGAAGCAAGTAAAGAAGCTTCTAAATTCAAAACGCAAATGTCTACATTGACAACTAATTTAACTCAGTTGAACAATGTTTATGGTAAAATGCTAACTGCGATGAAAGGCTAATTAGTCTTTTATTAGATGATCATTTGTATAACAATCAACAAAGGAAAAACTAATGGCAGGAGGAGCAAAAGAAACCCCAAGACAACGGATGATTGGTCTAATGTACCTAGTACTTATGGCCATGTTAGCGTTGAATGTAAGTAATACAGTTTTAGATAAGTTTACTTTTATTGAGCAATCATTAGAAAACTCTAATCATATTACTTCTCAAGAAAACGACAGACAACTTCATGCAATTGAAGGTGCTGTTGCAAAAAAGACTAATGAAATTACAAAAGCAGTACTTTCTGATGCTCAAGCATTAAGAATGGAAACAAGTAAAGTAATTTCATATATTGATGACTTAAAAGAAGAAGTTACAAAAGCAACTGGAGGTACAGAAAATGGCCAGTTGAAAGGAAAGAGTGATACTCAAATTCCAGCTGAAATCTTAATTGGTCAAGAGTCTAAGAAAAATGGTAAAGCATATGAATTAGAAAAGAAATTAAATGCTTTAGCAAAACACTTTGATGAGGTAGCTATTAAATATGATACTTCAAAAACTTGGAAACCTATCGGAAAATTAGCACGTCCTGCAAAGGAAATGGCTCAATATAAAAATGATAAGGATAACAAGAATAAAGATTTTGCTTATATCCAGTTTGAAGATACTCCAGCAGCTGCTGTTATGGCAATTTTAAGTGAGATGTCTTCAGAAGTTTTACAAAATGAAACTAAAGTATTAAAAGTACTTAATGACCGTGTAGGTGGTAGAGTAGTTTTTGATAAAGTAGTTGCAGTTGTAAAGCCTACATCAAAATATGTAGCTGCAGGTTTAGATTATGAAGCAACAATGTTTATTGCTGCATCTTCTTCTGCTGCTAAGCCAAGAATGAAATATAATGGTTCTTCTATCAAAGTAGTTGATGGTATCGGTGAGGTTAAATTCCCTGCTAAACCAGCAAAATACGATAAGAATGGTCGTTCAAATCAAACTTGGAAAGGTGAAATTACTTATACAACTCCTTTTGGTGATACAACATTGATTGTTGAAGAAGAGTTTGTAGTAGTTAAGCCATCTATTGAAGTAAATTCTGCTACAGTAAATGCTTTATATAGAAATGTTGCTAACAGATTAGTTGTAGATGTTCCTGCTTTAGGAGAAGCATATAACCCAAGATTCTCTGGGACTAATGCAAAAGTTCTTTCTAAAGGTAAAGAAGCTACAATTATCCCTAAGCCAACAGCTAAATCAGTAGTTCTTACTGTTTCTAGTGGAGGTAATAAAATTGGAACAAAGACTTTTAAAACAAGAGGTGTTCCAAAACCAACAATTGCATTCCCTGGAGTAGATTTAAAGAAAGGTATCAGTACAAAAACTAGTAAGTTAAGAGTACGTCCTGTAGCTGATGAAGAATTTAAAGCGGCATTACCAGACGAAGCTAACTATAGAGTAGTAGAGTGGGAAGTAACAGTAGCATTTGGTACAAAACCTTTAGCTGGTCCAGTTAAAATTACTGGTGGTAAGCAAGATTTTGATATCGGACAGTTATTAAAGAAAGCACCTAAAGGTACACCTGGTGTACGTGTAGTTGTTGATGTGAAGAAAGTGGTTCGTAAGAACTCACAAGGACAAACTGAAAGAGTATCAGGTGTTGGTGGCATCACTACCATTTCAGTTAATTAAAGATTCAAGATTATGAGAAATCTAAGAGGATTACTTTTACTAGCATTTGTAAGCTTTGCTAGTATGGCATATGCACAGGAAATAGATGAAAGCGAATGGAATAAGCATTCGGTTCGACCTGTTCGTAATGCAGATATTATGTTTAAGAGAACTGTATGGTACAGAGTAAATCTTACTGATAAAATGAATCAACCATTTTTTGCGAAAAACCGTTGGTTACCAAAATTAATGATTGATGCAGTAAAGAGTAGTTTACTTAGACCATATGAAAATGACTCTTTAAAGAAACGTCTAACTATTGATGAATTTAAAGAACGCATCAAAAAACCTAATTTAGGCGGAGACTCAGGCGGCGGTGACGACTGGGGCGGCGGCGACGATTGGGGCGGCGGCGGCGGCTGGGGAGACTCAGGCGGTGGCGATGGCTGGGGTGGAGACTCTGGCGCAACTGGCGGAGCTGTTGCAGCATCATCTGATGAATTATATCCTGAGGATATCTATTTGATGGATGTTAAAGTTGACATCTTATTTGACCGTAGAAGAGGTAAGTGGTTACATGATATTCAAGTAATTTCATTAGTACTACCTGCGGAAAATAATGGAGGTACTTTAGAAAGAGCTGTTGCATCTTTCAGTTATAAAGAAGTTGTTGAAAACCTATTCAAAGAAAACAGAGATGCTCTTTGGTACAATGACAGAAACTTAGCTGAAAGTAAAAACTTGTCAGATGCATTTGATCTTCTTTTATTCCAAGGTAAAATCACTAAGTATACAAATACACAAGATAAAGATATTGCTTTATTGTATGGTGATGCTAAAGGAGATATTGCCTTAATGAAAGGTTTAGAATACAAATATGATTTAGTTGAATACGAATCAGACTTATGGTCTAACTAGTATTTATCATAAATATTAAAAAAAGCAGTTTCAATCTTTTTGAAACTGCTTTTTTTGTTTCAAATTAATATTGAAATAAAAAAAGGTTTCATTTCGTGAGAAATGAAACCTTTTATATAAAAAATTCTAATGAGAATTAATTATTTACCTGTTGAAACACGGTGGAAAGATTTAACTTCTAAACCAGGTTTAACGCTTCCTACGTAAGCTTTAACAGTTTGGCTAGATTCTTTCACGTATTCTTGGTTAAGAAGAGTATTCTCTTTTAAGAATTTCTTCACATAACCTTCAGCAATACGCTCTAAGATATGTTCCGGCTTACCTTCTTGGCGAGCACGCTCCATTCCGATTTCTTTTTCTTTTTCTACTAAAGTAGTGTCAACATCTGCTTCAGATAAAGCGATTGGACGCATTGCAGCAACTTGCATTCCTACATTTCTTCCAGCTTCAAGAACAGCTTCGTCTGCAGCTTCAGAAAGTTCAACAAGTACAGCAATAGCACTACCATGCTTATAAGCAGCAACAGCAGCACCAGATACGTTAGCGTATCCGCTGATTTCCATTTTCTCTCCCATTTTAGCAGTTAATGCAGTTACTGCATCTGTTGCAGGAGCTCCATCAATTTCTAAAGCAAGAACTTCTTCAGCTGTTTGAGCATCGGCAGCAACAGCAGCTTCAAGTAATTTTTTACCTAGAGCAGAGAATTCCTCATTTACTGAAACTGGTTCAGTTTCACAAGCGAATGCTAAAGCAACAGATTTACTGTTGTCATCATTTGAATAAACAAATACTTGACCTTCAGTAGTTTCTCTGTCAGCTCTCTTTGCAGCTAATTTTTGTCCTTTTTTACGAAGGATTTCAACTGCTTTGTCGATATCGCCTTCAGCTTCTTGGAGTGCTTTTTTGCAGTCCATCATACCCGCACCAGTAATAGTACGTAGCTCTTTAACGTCTTTTGCTGTGATAGCCATCTCTCTAAAAGATTTAAAAGATAGGTTGAAAAAGGGTAGAAAATTCTACCGAAAATTTATACAAACGAACCCGCAAGGTACAGCAGTACAGTGCGGGCTCGATTAAAAACTCATCAATAAGTTAAAACTTATTTAGAAGCTTTTTGATTAGCAGCTTTTCTTATAGATAAACCACCTTTCACTTTAGCTTTTAATTCAGCCATCTCTGTACGGATAGCCTCAAGAGCTGCAGTGTCGCGCTCAGCTTTCTTCTGTTTGAAGATGTCGCCTTGCTTCACTCTTAAATCGTGAAGTTTAGCTTCAAGCTCTTTGATATCTTTAATATCCATTTTATTCAAATTTTAAAGGTAAACGAGGAAGAATTACTCTTTAGTTGCTTCGTCAGCCGCTTTTTTCTCTGCTACAGCAGCAGCACTAGCAGCTTCGTCACGCTCTTTCTTACGCTCGCCAATTCCTTCTTCGATTGCAGAACCAACAGCACCCATAATAGCACTTACTGATTTGAATGCATCGTCGTTAGCAGGGATAACGAAATCAACACCCTCAGGGTTAGAGTTCGTATCAACCATTGCATAAACAGGAATACCTAATTTTTGAGCTTCTTTAACAGCGATAGACTCACGCTTAACATCTACGATGAAAAGTGCAGCTGGAAGACGAGTTTGGTCAGCAATACCACCCAAAACTCTTTCCAATTTCTCACGCTCACGTTGCATCATAAGACGCTCACGCTTTGCAAGAGAATTGTACTCATCGCTCTTCATAAGCTTGTCAATAGATGACATTTTTTTCAATGACTTACGTACAGTTTGGAAGTTAGTAAGCATACCACCTAACCAACGCTCAGTAACGAAAGGCATTTTTAAACGTGCAGCCTCTTGTGCAACGATGTCTTTTGCTTGCTTTTTAGTAGCAACAAACATCACTTTACGACCAGACTTCACAATATTTTTTAAAGCACCTTGTGCTTGCTCTAAAGCTGTCTTTGTTTTGTTCAGGTCAATGATGTGGATACCATTGCGCTCCATGAAAATGTAAGGAGCCATTTTAGGATTCCACTTTCTGGTCAAGTGACCAAAGTGAACACCTGCGTCAAGCAGTTCTTTGTATTCTAAATTTTTCATTGTTTCTAACAAGTAGATTGTTTTGAAAAACGTATTTACGTAGTGCGGCAGATAGTCTTGAATAAGACCATCCAAAGCCGGCACATATGCAAAATCCGCTGATTAACGTTTTGAGAATTGGAATTTTCTTCTCGCTTTTCTACGACCTGGTTTCTTTCTTTCCACCATACGAGGGTCACGAGTTAAGAAACCTTCCGGTTTCAATGTCAATCTGTGTTCTGCGTTGATTTCGCAAAGCGCTTTAGAGATCGCTAAACGAACAGCCTCAGCTTGTCCGTTAATACCACCACCTTGAACGTTTACGTCAATATCGTACTTGCCAGACTCATTAGTCAATTCTAATGGTTGTTGCACTTTGATTTGCAAAACCTCAGATGGGAAATAATCCGCAAACTCACGTTTGTTGACAGTAATCTTTCCTTCACCTTGAGACAGGTAAATTCTTGCTACAGAAGTTTTTCTTCTGCCTGAAGTGTTAATTACTTCCATCACTTAATTTTATTAAAGTTCAATTTTTTTAGGTTGTTGAGCTTCGTGTTTGTGCTCGCCACCTGCATATACATACAAGTTACGGTATAAGTCACGACCCAAACGTCCTTTCGGCAACATGCCTTTAACTGCATTCTCTACTAAGCGAGTAGGAAATTTTGCTTTCATTTCTGTTGCAGTTCTTGATTTTAAACCACCTGGGTATCCTGAGTAGCGTAAGTAAACTTTCGCGTCCCATTTTTTACCAGTAAGGTTCACTTTTTCTGCGTTGATAACAACTACGTTATCTCCACAGTCAACATTAGGAGTAAAGCTTGGCTTCTTTTTGCCACGTAAGTACATAGCAATTTCAGTAGCCAAACGACCCAATGTTTTACCTTCTGCGTCGATCAAAACCCACTCTTTTTGAGCAGTAACTTTGTTCACCGTTGCAGTTTTGTAACTGAGTGTATCCACTGTGATTCTTCGTTTTAGAAAAATTATAACTAGAAGCACTTACACAACTGAAAAACAGTTGTTTGCAAACACTTCGACCTGAACACGCATTACGGGTTAACGTAAGCGACGGGCAAAGGTAGAATATTATTTTATGATTACCAACACTTTAGCAATCATATATCTCTAAACAAATCCAAAGTTGGTGTTAAAATTAAAGCACTCATTATTGAAAATGAGTGCTTTAATTTTATTATACTACTATTTGAAGTGGTTTTTATTGAATTGAAACCGTTTTACTCCAAGTTCCAAATCTTTTGCTACTTGAGCATTTAATATTTTGATTAGGATAGTAAAAATTATAATAAATACTAAAATAAAATTTATCTAAAATAGTTGGAGGAGTATTTTGGTCTCCATCATTCACCTCTGCAGTAACAGTATATGTTACATCGAAAGTATATTGATAATAGCCATTATTATCTTTAGTGTAGGACTGATTTGTAATGGTGAATCCTTGTTTTTGTGAGTGGGGTAATGCTATTAAATTATTATCCTTAACAGTTTGTACATTTCCTTCTTCAACAGATGTTGAAAAATTAATATCATTAAATGGGATTTTAGATTTTAATAATCCTGATACATTAAAAGTTGATAAGTCTTGGGCAGCTAAAGGAACATCACTACTGTCAAACTCAATTAAATATGGATTGTCTATAACTTTAATTTTTTGAATTATATCAGAATTTTCACCTTTATCTGTATAAGCCGTAAATCGAATTTCTGTATCTCCTTTTTCATATGGAGTTACAGCTTTATAGGCATAAGTATATTGATTTTCATATACTGAATTTGGATCAGATGATAGCTTTTCCCCACAGTCATTATAACTCGTAAAAGAACTTATAGGCTCATCACTAGTAGTAGTTGCTTTTACATTAAGATTGATAGTATCTAATGGATAGACTTCTAAAACTTCTTGTTGGTTCTCAATCTCAATTGTTGGATCACTATGTGTATTAATATTATCATCTCCAGAACTACAAGAGATAACCATATAACTTACAAATAGAAGTGTTAATAAGCGAATTTTCATGATTTAGGTTATTTTTGAATGTGAGATAAAAAGAGTCTTAATTCAAAATATAAAAAAAAGGACATATTTCTATTGAAATATGTCCTTTTTCAGTAATTAAATAAAAATTACCAAGTAAATAGAGGGAACTGACGCATCCACTCATTTATCTCAGATTTTACTTTATTAATTTCTTCTTCGTTTTCATGATTCATTAATACTCTATCAATGAAATCAACGATTTTACCCATATCACTTTCTTTCAAACCACGAGTTGTAACCGCAGCTGTACCAACACGCATACCTGAAGTAACAAATGGAGATTTGTCATCAAAAGGAACCATGTTCTTATTGATCGTAATATCAGCTTTTATTAATGTATTTTCAGCGATCTTACCAGTTAAACCTTTCGAACGTAAATCGATTAGCATTAAATGGTTATCAGTACCGCCAGAAATGATATCATAACCTTTAGCGATAAAGTGTTTTGCCATTTCTTGAGCATTTGCTTGAACTTGAGTTACATACTCACCATATTCTGGAGATAATGCTTCACCAAAAGCAATTGCTTTAGCAGCAATAACGTGCTCTAACGGACCACCTTGAGTACCTGGGAATACACCTGAATCTAATAAAGAAGACATCATACGAGTTTTTCCTTTAGGTGTTTTTAAACCCCAAGGATTTTCGAAATCTTCTCCCATCATAATAATACCTCCTCTAGGCCCACGTAAAGTTTTGTGAGTAGTAGAAGTTACGATATGACAGTATTTGATAGGATCATCAAGTTTACCTTTTGCAATTAATCCTGAAGGATGAGAAATATCGGCTAATAAAAGAGCACCAATTTCGTCAGCTACTTCACGTAATTTCTTGTAATTCCACTCACGAGAGTAAGCAGAAGCACCAGCAATAATTAATTGAGGCTTTTCTTTACGAGCAGTTTCAACAACTTTATCCCAATCGATAAGACCTGTTTCTTGTTCTACTCCATAAAAAGAAGGTTTGTAAAGTTTTCCTGAGAAGTTTACAGGAGAACCGTGAGTTAAATGACCACCGTGAGATAAGTCAAACCCTAAAATTTTATCACCTGGTTTTAATACTGCTAACATTACTGCAGCATTTGCTTGTGCACCAGAGTGAGGTTGAACGTTAGCCCAAGCTGCACCAAACAATTCTTTTAGACGGTCGATAGCAAGGTTTTCTACCTCATCTACTACTTCACAACCACCATAATAACGCTTGCCAGGTAAGCCTTCTGCGTATTTGTTTGTTAATACACTTCCCATAGCTTCCATAACCTGCTCAGATGCAAAATTTTCTGAAGCGATTAATTCAATACCAGAAAGTTGTCTTTCTTTTTCGCGATCTATAAGATCAAAGATGATTTCATCTCTTTTCATGGCTAAAAAAGTGGTTTTGTTTGTTTAATAGTTGAATTTGTTCCTATTGAAAAATAGGAGGTTGTACCTTTTAGACGCGCTAAACTACTAAATTTCAATGTGTCATTAAGAGATTTAGCAAAAAAAGATCAATTTAATAATATTATTTTTTGATTTAGGTCCTTTTTACTAGTAAAATCATAATAATTACTCCTTAAAAACAGAAAAATCATCAAATAGACCTGTTGAGGCTTTTTGATGATTTTTAATTCATTCTGATAATGTTATACCAAAATTTAATCGTACAAATGGCTAATTTTTACAAGGCCATCTGGATTAATAATTTTAATACTTCTTTTATTAATCTCAATTAATTTCTCGTGTTTAAATTCAGAGATGATACGTATAGCTGTTTCTTTAACTGTACCTACCAATCCTGCTAAATCTTCACGTGTAAGAGTGATCTGTTCTTTGTCTTCAAAGGCTTTATCTAAGAGTAATAATGCCTCAGCAATTCGTCCGCGCACAGGTTTGTAAGCTATGTCAGTCAGTTTTGATTCTGCACTGTCAATAACTTCACATAACAAATGGACGATTTGTTGGTAAAACTCTACATTTTCATGGAGAAGCTCCATAAAAATAGCTTTTGGAATAAGACAAATTGATGAGTCTTCAATTGCAATAGCAGATGCTCTATAGCGTCCGCCTTTGATAAGAGACTTGTAGCCTACAAAATCACCTGGTTTGGCAATTCGTAAAATCTGTTCTTTCCCGTTACTGCCGAGCTTAGTAACTTTAACTAAACCTTCGCTAATACAAAACACTCCAGTAGGCATCGATTCTTCTTGAAAAATCGGTTGTCCTTTTTTAAAGTAGTGACATGTATGCGGCTGAAGTTTATCAAGTTGTTCAGCAGTAAGACAAGAAAATAAAGATTGGCTTCCCTTAGCTTTTAAAGCACAAGAGGGTTGTACCAATTTCATCTTTTTAGTGTGTAAGTGGATAATTCTGATAAAAGCGATCTAAAAGTACTATCAAAATCACAGATTTACTAAAAAAAATGATATTAGTTACTTTTTTACATAAAAAAACACAGCCGAGTGCAATAAATGCTCCCGACTGTGCGCTTTTATCAGAATTATCCATTGCAAATGTAAATGTTGTTTATCAACTTGTGTATGACATAAGTTGTCATCAATAATGAGAGAAGTCATTATTGATGTCTTTTTTAGCAAACGATTCATAATTTCTCTAACTATTATGTACAAATTTCTACTGAGTAGTATAATACTATACTGCTTATCTTTTTTTACGATTCCGCTATTTTCTCAAAGTATTATTTATCAAGATTTTTTAAATCCCTCTAATTTGTTGGGTAAATCTACATCTACAGGAAGCATTCCAGATGGATGGTTTATTCAATCTGATTATGGCTATTTTCAATTAAATAGTACTTCAGGAACAGGGTTACGTACTGTTTATGCTATTTCTCCAGAAAATATTTCAAAAAATGATTACCCTGATACATTAGTATGGGAGTTCAGTTTTCAGCATAATTTTTCTATTTCAACAAGCTTACAGAAAACTAATTATTCTTCATTTATTTTGATGAGTGATTCTTTAAACTATTTAAATGGAGATTATCTGTCAATAAAAGTGGCAGATCAAGTTTATTTTTTATCAAATGATAGCTTAGTTATTAAAGTACCTATAGAAGAAACAATTTCTGGGTGGAATCATTTAAAAATTATTTTTGATGGAAATGCTGAATGGAGTGTGATTACTGATTTTACTGATTCTATTTCAATTACTCATCAACCCAATTTTGAAACATTTTTTACTGGATTTTCTTCTCACTTTACATCAGCTTCTAGAGGAAAACATTTTTTATATGATAATTTCTATTTAGATCATTTTGCGAAAGCAATAGATTATGCAGTGCCTATTCTCGAAAAAGTATCCTTCTCAGGAGATTCGATTATTCAATTTATTTTTAATGAAAAGTTAGATAGTAATTGTTTTCCAGATCTTTTTATTGATGGAATTAAT
Organism: Flammeovirga kamogawensis; assembly: GCF_018736065.1. Lineage (GTDB taxonomy): Bacteria > Bacteroidota > Bacteroidia > Cytophagales > Flammeovirgaceae > Flammeovirga > Flammeovirga kamogawensis. The sequence goes on along the minus strand of NZ_CP076128.1, from coordinate 3,001,488 downwards.
AGAACTACTTATTTAAATGAGGACACACTTTTTTGTTTATATCCAAGCAGTTTAGAAATTGATAAAAATTATAATTTTACTATTGATAATCTCTGTGATTTATCTGGAAATAGTACTTCCATTACTTCTAATTTTATTTTTGAGGATACTACACCTCCTTTTATTCTTTCTGCAACTCCTGTCAATGCTTATTCATGTTGGGTTGATTTTTCAGAAGAAATCAACAATTTAGCTACTGATGACATTTCTATAAAGTGGAAAGAAGAAGAAATATTTATAGATAGTTATTCGTTTATTGATGCTGATTCTACTAGGATTTTTATTGTGTTTTCAACTTCATTACCAGCAAATGAAAATATAGAATTAAGAATAAAAGACTTATCAGATCATAAAAATAATTCAATTAACTCTTCTTTTACTTTTGAATATGATACACGTGCTCCTAGATTGTTATCATTTAGTATTAATACCTCAAACAGAATTACTTTAAATTTTAACGACGATTTAGATAAACTAGAAGCTACAGATAATTTTAATTACACATTGATTAATGAAGAAATACATCCATCTCAAATTATTTATAATGATAGTTCAGTATTTCTACTTTTTGATGGTGTATCATTTTCAGAAGGAGATACATACGGTCTATCCATCAGAAATTTGCAAGATAATGCAGGAAATATACTTAAGAAGAAAAATATATATTTTCAATACGATACAATTCCTCCTGTATTAACAGATATACGTTATTATTTTGATAGTCTCTTTCTTCAGTTTTCAGAACCTATTCTTCAAAATCTATCTATTGAAATAAATGAAAGAGTAATTGATTATAAAAAAAATAGCTGTCCAAGTGATATTTTATACCTTAATATTGGTGTGTTGGATTCTGCTCATCAACTAAAAATAGTTCATTTAGAAGATGAACATGGTAATGTTACCAATAGTATTTCTCAGACAATTAAAAAGGAGCAGGCAATTGTAGATATTTATGCCTACTCTAGAAATGAAATTATTATCACATTTACAGATACATCTGCTCTAGAAAATATTAATCTTAAACCTATTGGTTTTAGTATTGATAAGGTAACTAAATATAAAAATAGACTTTTTATATCTAGTGATATAGCTTTAAAAAGTGGAAAAGAATACTTAATAGAGATTGATAAATCGATTTATAAAATAGCTTATCAAGAAGTTAATACGAATATTAATACTACACCATATTCATCAACGCTAACATTTGAAGAAAATATTAATACTACACCACTTTCTATAATTTGTGATGACTTACAAGTGAAAAGCTATAAAATAAAAGAAAATATACTCTATATATTTTATCAAAATCCATTGATTGAAAATCACATTTATAATGTGTCTATTAATGGACTTGAAACTTGTAAAGGTAAAAAACTAGCTCTTTTAGAAACTCAATTTGTTATAGATAATGAACTACCTATTTTCTCTAGTTGTCAATTTAATTTTTCAAATTCATTATTAATAGAATGCTCTGAAAAATTAGTTGAAGAAGATGTTTTACAATTTAAAAGATACCAACTTAAAGATTATAATTTAAGTGATATTTCTTATTTAGGTAACCAAATTTTATTGGTTTTTGATAAGGATTTTAAACCTAATATTACACTTAATTTAGAAGTGAAAAATGGGTTAAGAGATCTTTCAGGAAATAAGAGTGAAACTACAATTTTTGAGTTACAAACTCCAAGAGAAATTACTGTAAATGATATTGTAATAAATGAGCTACTAATAGACCCTTCTCCATCTGTAGGATTACCAAATTCTGAAGCAATAGAATTATTGAATTTGACTGATGATACCTTATCATTAATGCAGTTTAAAATTCTAATTAATAATGATACTTTTAGATTAATTAATAGAGCATTATTACCAAATGAATATGTAGTTCTTGTTGATACTAAAAGTATTGATTTATGGTCTGAATATGATGATATAGTAGGAGTAGAGAACCTTAGTATTTTAAGAAATGATAGAGATACATTACAACTTATTTCTTTAGATAATACTTCAATATTAGATGAAGTTTATTATTCAAAAAAATCATATAAGAATAATACTAAAGCAGAAGGCGGTTATACTTTAGAGAGGATTGATCCATTGTTTAATTGTGCCAATGAAATAAATTGGAAAGTTACTAACAGTTCACTTGGAGGAACACTTGGAATGAAAAATTCTGTATTTGCACAATTAGAAGATAATCAGCCTCCATATATTGCAAACATAAAAGTTATCAACAATGTTAGTATCCAGATTCAATTTAATGAACCAATTTTCTTAGATTCTTTGATTAGTACAATATCGTGTTCTATAAATAATGTTGATAACTCTGTTAGTAACTCATATTTTGTGAATAACTCAATACTTAATCTTACTCTTAATGAGAAAATTCCTCCTGGAATGTTAGTAAAAGTAACTGTTGATAACTTCTATGATTGTTTCAATAATATCCAATTTTCAGATACTGATACGTTTTTTGTATCACCAAAAGTGAACTATCAACAGTTGTTGATAACTGAGTTGATGACTAATCATTCATTTATTAATGGTTTACCTAGTTCTGAATACATAGAACTATACAATAACAGCGATTTATACCTATATATTAATGATTGTGTAATGTTATTGAATGGTGTTAAAATAAGCTTACCAATTTATAGTATTAAACCAAGAGAATACCTAATACTAACACCTTTTGAACATGTTGATAACTTTCTAAAAAAAGGTATAAATGCGATTGGTATAAAACCTTGGAAAAATTTGAACAATACGGAAGGAGAGATACAACTTTTCAATAAAGAGAATGAAGAAATTCAAAGAATAAATTATACCCCTTTTTATTATCAAAATAGGAAAAAATCAAAAGGAGGTTGGTCATTAGAAATGATTGATTTTCAAAGTTCATGTGTTGGAATAAGGAATTGGAAAGCATCCGAAGATAGTAGAGGTGGTACACCAGCAGAGGCTAATTCTGTAACAGGTTTTTTAGAAGATTATAAAGCTCCAGAATTATTAGAAACTTTTGCTATAAATGATACTGTTTATTTAGAATTTGATGAGGAAGTATCCACTCTATTATCACAGAATATTATTGTAAAATATAACGATGATATTATTCCCTTAAATCAGTTACAATGGTTAGAAGAAAAGGTGTTTTTTGTTGATAAAAAAAAGGTGAATTCAGAGGTAGAAATTAGTGTAGAAAATATCTCAGATTGTCTATCAAATATTAATTTAAAACCTCAGCAAAAGCAATTGATTAAATCACCTGAAAACGTTCAATTATATTTATCTGAATTACTTTTTGATCCATCTATTCTTAATGAAGATTTTGTAGAAATTTATAATGCTTCGAGTGGTTATATCAATTTGAAAAATTATAAAATTGGAAATATAAATAATGAGGGTGTCTCTGATTTTAAAAAGTTATCCACAAAATCGTTGTTTATGCCTCCAAAAACATGGTATGTGTTTACAAATAATGTTGATAAGTTATTGAATTTTTATCCTTCAGCTCTAAGTACCCATGTTTTTGAGTTAACCTTACCAAGTTATCCAAATAAAGAAGGAGGATTAATATTGACCGATCATCATAATAAAATTTTGGAGCAGTTTTATTATAACGATAATATGCATCAGAAGTATTTAAAAAATAGTGAAGATGTTTCTTTAGAAAGGATTGATTATAAAAAGGAAGTGAGTTTACAAGATAATTGGACGTCTGCTATTGAAAGTGTTGGTTTTGCTACACCCACCAAAATAAATTCTAGAAATAATAAAGGAACAGCTTTTATGAATGATTTTGGTGGTTTAACAGTAAATACAACCTTGATTACCGCAAATGGCGATGGAACAGATGACTTTCTATTAATTGAGAATAATAATGAATTTCCTTTAAGAATATTTAGACTAGAAGTATATAATGTTAGAGGGCATTTAATATCATCGCTCAGAACAAATTTTGAAATAGGGAATGGAGATGTAATTAGATGGGATGGTAAAACAGCTTCAGGAGAACAAGTCTATGGTAAATTTCTGTTACTATTACTTGCTGAAAATAGGCAACATAGAATAGAAAAATTTACAAAAGTAATAAGCGTAGCTACTTGGAATTGACTTATTTAGGTGTTTTTTCTCTAATATTCAGAGATGTTATAGAATAAGATGCTAGTATTATTGTGTAGTATTATACAAAGTATTACTTTTGCATTTCGATTTGGGATTACAGAATTAAGTAAAAAAATATTATAAGATGAAAAAAGATCTTCATCCTGAGTTCAGACCAGTGGTATTCCACGATCTGACTAGTAACGAGAAGTTCCTTATTGGTTCTACTGTTAAAACACAAGACACTATTGAATTTGAAGGAGCAACTTATCCTTTATTCAAAGTCGAGATTTCTTCTGCATCTCACCCGTTCTATACTGGTAAGAAAGCTGCTATTTCAGCTGCAGGTAGAGTTGATCGTTTCAACAAAAAATACGGAAAGAAAGCATAAGTATTTGCTTTATTCTCAGAAGCCACGATTTCTTTATGAAGTCGTGGTTTTTTTTTGCTTAAAAATTACCTCTATTATTTTCTTCCTATATAAGGTATCCTTAATCTATAAAAAACTAAGTTTATCTTTTTTTACCACAGCTCCATCTTTTTGTACAATAGACTATTTTTTGAAAACTGCACCTTTGTATTGTTCAATAAAAACAATAACAAAAATATAAAATCTATTCATCATGACAGTTTCAGAATTTTTACTAGGAAGATTAAACGAGTTAAGCGTAAATCATTTATTTGGTATTCCAGGCGATTATGTATTACCATTTTTCGATGAGTTAATAGATAAGAATACAGGAGTTAAACATGTTAATAGTAGAAACGAATTAAACGCAACATATTCAGCAGATGGTTATTCAAGACTTAATGGTTTTGGTGCTGCAGCAGTTACTTTTGGAGTTGGTTCTTTAAGTACAGTAAATGCAATATCAGGTGCTTACGCAGATAATTCTCCTTTAGTAGTTATTTGTGGAGCACCAACAAGAGAAGCTTCTAAAACAGTAGGTACTAGGTTATACCATCATTTATTAGGTCAAGACTTCGATACTTCTATGAAAGTAATGGAGAATATTACTATTAAAACGTTGAGATTATCATCTTTAGAAACAGCTGCTGCAGAAATTGATGATTTATTAATTACATCATTCATACATAAAAAACCTGTTTATTTAGAAATTCCATTCGATCTTCAAGGTGCAGAATTAGATATTTATCCTACTTCACCTTTAGATTTTAAGCAGACCGTTACAAATCAGAAAAAATTAACAGCTGCTGTTGATCAGATCCTGAAATTAATAGATAAGGCAGATAGTATTTCCTCTTTAGTAGGCCCTTTATTACAGAGAAATAATATGATCTTGACAACAGATAAAGTCATCTCTCATATTAATGCTTGTGTGGGGACAGTATTTACAGGAAAGATTTCTCATTTCGAAGATCATCCAAATGCTGTTGGTTTTTATCAAGGTAAAGTATCAGAAGATTATACTATAAAAATGATTGATGGAGCAGACCTAAATATTACGTTTGGTGTGCAGCATACAGAATTTGACACTGGTGTTTTTACAGATGGTATTGGTGTTAATCAAGATTCTATTCATATTTTAAATGATATGGTTATAATAAATGGAGAATATTATTTTGATGTTTATTTAAAAGATATTCTTCCTATTTTAGCTGAAAAAGTTACTTCTCTATCTCCTAAACAATTAGAAATTGATAAGTCAGCGAAAAAGTTTTCATTTGAAAGACGTGATAAATTCACTCCTACAGATAATGCTTTAACAATTGATAGAATGTATGTTCAGTTTGCAAACTTCATGGATTCGGGTGATGTTTTAGTAGGTGATACTGGTGGGTACATTAACTCATCACAGACAGAATTTAAGAAAGATATTAAGATTCATGGATGTGGAAATTGGGGTTCTTTAGGAGCAGGTTTTGGAATGAGTGTTGGAGCTAGTTTTGCACACAGTGAAGTAACTTCTGATAAAGGACAAGTTATAAGTATTACTGGTGATGGAGCATTTTTAATGTCTGCACAAGAGTTATCTACTGTAATAGAGCATGAATTAGACATGACTTTAATAATTCTTGATAATTCTGGTTATGGTGCAGAACGCCAGATACACCCAGGTAAAGAACGTTCTTATAATGACTTTTTACCATGGAAATATGAGCAATTGGCAGAAACATTTGGTGATATTGATGGAGTGACTACATCAAGTTATGTAGCACAAACAGAAAATGATCTAGATGGTATTTTCACTGAATTAAGAGGTAAAAAAGGAGTAAATGTAGTTAGAGTAAAATTAGATCCTTGGGATAGTGCATCTTTCAACGTTAAGTTTAGCGAAGCATTACAACACTAAGCCTTTAATTAAATAATATAACTAGAAGCGATCAGCAATGATCGCTTCTTTTAGTTTACATTAAATTTGGTGTAGAATTTACTAGGAGTCTCTCCAAAGAATTTTTTAAACTGCTTAGAAAAATGTTGTACATCACTAAACCCATATTCATAAGCAATTTCTGTAGTACTCATTTTTTTGTCTATAAGTTCTTCTTTTGTTTTTTCCATTCTTTGAATTGTAAAGAAGTTATAGATTGTATATCCAAAAGTTTCTTGAAATAAGCTTTGAAGGAGTGTTTTATGAATCCCATATTTAGCAATGAAATCTCCCACATTTGGTTTTTCTCTTAAATCTTCCAAAATCGTTGTTCTTATTTCAAAGAGGATTTTTAATTGATAATTTGTGATGGATGAATTTTTAATATCAAGTTTTTCAATATCTAAATTGAATAACCTAGCCAAGAAAATAAATTTCAATTCTTGTAACTTTACTTTAAGAACTTGCCCTATTATTTCTGGAGGATAAGAAAAAATTGTGAGTAATGTTTTTTTAAAATTATTGAGTTCTGATCTGTTATCAAGATATATTAAAAAGTGATTTTGTGTTTGATAGTATTTTCTTACTTGTTCATTTAAAATAATATCAAATAACTCTTCTGTATAAAAAAAACTAATGTGTTGTAGATATTCTCCCTTTTTTAATTTCCCTTTAATACGAACATTTTTATCGCTAGTATAAAAACCATCATAACTAATTAATTGCTCGGTATTTTCTTTAAGACTTTTGACATAAATCTCATTATTAAAAAAAGCAGCTAATCTACTAAAATGTTGGGCTTTACTATAATCAAGCTCGTAATCAATAGGTTGTTTTATTTCTAAATTGAAAACTAAAAAATGTTTATAATCAGAAAGCTTATAAAAAAAAATAAAACCTTTAGCAATCTCATTATCAACTTCTATAAAATCATCTGATATGAACTTACCACTAAAAAAGGTAGCTATATCATTTTTGTGATTTTCGAAGTTGGTCATTTTTGATAAAAAACTTAGCATAGAATTCAATTTTGATTTAGGGTTCTATCTATTAATATATTAATATGAATTAAGAGTTCTAAATAAAAAAGCACTCTTAAGAAAAATACCTTTCCTAAGAATGCTTTTACTAAAAAGAAGAAATTTAAAATTTACTCTTTAATAAATTTTTTAGAATACAACTTTCCTTTGTTATCTATGATATGAAGGATATAAATTCCTTTTTTAAGTTGTGATAGATCGACACTATTATTAGTGTTATTTAAAGGATGTTTTTTACCATCTAAACTATATGCACTTAGGTCAACTATTTGATTTTTAAAATTAGAAATAGTCAATTTATTTGTGGCAGGGATAGGATAAATGCGTAATGTTTCTTCTAGTTGTAGAGTAGAAGAACTTGTATTATTTCTAGCATTACTTGATTGAGGTACTAGTTCAATCCAATTTAGATTGAAACCACCTTGCCTAATGTTTATTGCAATTTTACTGATAGGTTCAGTAATAGAAATTTGATCAGAAACAGTAGACCAATTTTGCCATCCACCTGTACTGCTAATACTAGTGTTCGCAAATGTTCCGCCACCACCAGCTTTTTCAAGTTGGATTTCTCCACCGCCATTCATTGAAGCAAATCTATAGCTAACTTCATAATTTCCTGCAGGTATTTCGACATCATAAACAGCCCAATCATTCTGGTCTGTATAGCCAATATTTTCACCACCTTCGCTACAAGCCTCAGTCTGAAGACCATCCATAATTGAATAATTTTCGGCTTCTATTCTAATAGGTGTAATGTTATCTGGTGTGTTGTCTATAGAAGTAAACTGAATCCAATTAATATTAAACCCTCCAGAAGGAATACCAATGGCTATATTTTGCTCTCCAGCAGTTAACTGAACAGTATCAGAAATAGTAGTCCAAGTTTGCCATCCGGCAGTATAAGGAACACTTAATGAACCAAGAATTGTTGAACCACTATTTTGCTCTAAGTTTAACTGTCCTCCGCCATCATTACTTGCCACTCTATATTCGACTAAGTAACTACCTGTTGTAGTTACATCTACATTGTATTTTAACCAATCGCCACTAGAAATATATCCAACATTTTGTCCGCCTTCACTACAAGTTTCTTTCTGAACACCTTCTGCATCAGAATAATTTTCCGCTTCTAATCTTCCAGGAAGCGTAGTAGTAACGACTTCTTGAGAAGGACCTTTGTCATAAACTCTAACATAATCTACTTCCATTCTTTGTGGCCAAATATTAGAATCGACACCTAAAGCACCACCCCAGTCTCCACCAACTGCAAGATTTAAGATTAAATGGAAACGTTTATCAAATGGCCATTCAGCAGAACCACCATGTTTTAAGTGTGTAAAATATTTTTCTCCGTCAATAAAGAAATCCATTTTATCTTCTGTCCATTCTACAGAATAAGAATGAAATTCTGATTGATAAGTAGATTTATCAATAGTATTACTTAACTGTGTACCGATTCTATGGTTATAAGCTTCTGTATGAACGGTACCATGTACTGTGTTCGGATCATAACCTACATTTTCCATAATATCTATTTCACCACTATCTGGCCATCCGCCATATTCCCAATCTGTAGGAAGCATCCAAATGGCAGCCCAAGTTCCTTTTCCACCTGGTAGTTTAGCAGATACGTCAACACGTCCGTATAACCAATCACCTTTATTTTTAGTTACTAATCTAGCAGAAGAATATTCTATGTTTTGATACCAATCTCTTCTTGCCTCAATAATTAGATGCCCATTTTCTACACGGGCGTTTTCTAAACGGTTCTCCGTATAGTTCTGTAATTCATTATTACCGTATCCGCCATTTCCTACATCATATCCCCATTTTGATGGATCTGGTAGACCTGTATAATTAAATTCATCAGACCATATTAATTGAGGTTCATTGATATCAGGATCATTTACAGTAATAGATTGCTGATTCGAAATAGTTACAAGACCATCGTTATCTATAGCTTTTATTTGATAATTGATGATAGTTCCATCTACTTGAGCTGGAATAATACCACTATAAATATCAGCATTATGTGTCATAACAATCACTTGATTATTCCATAAAATCTCTGCATTTACTACATTACTATTGTCTGTAATTGTAGCAGAAATAGTAATGTCATCAGTTGATTTAGGTGATGTAGGAGTACTATTTATAAGAGTTATACTAGGAGGGATTTCAGTTATTACGCTTGTTGCAGTAATATTATCAATATTAAAACCTCCTTGATCGATTACTAATTTAATATTTTGAATACCATTGTTTAGAAGTACATCATTAGAAGAAATAATAGACCAGCTTTGCCATCCATCAGTTGATGCAACATTAATTGTTTCTGTAATAGCAATGTCATCAACTTCTAAGTGAAAACTACCGCCACCTTGAAAAGAAGCAACTTTAAAATCAAAATTATATGTACCTGAAGTTGCTACATTTACCTGATAGTTTAACCACTCTCCAGCTTCTGTCCATCCAACATTAAAACCTCCGTCTGTACAAACTTCAATATCTACTGCATCTGTTCTGTATTCACTACCTTGGTTAGATATATCTGTATCGTAAAATGGAATAGTTGGGCAACCTTCGTTATAATTCTCAGCTTCGAAAGTACCTGGAAGTGTTACTACATTACCATTATAAGCTTGGTGTGGAAGTTCACACGGAACACTTTCCATTTGATAATTAATGCTGAATTGTGAATTAGCATCCGTTTCATAGTTTCCGCTTAAAGTATTGTAAGTAAATGCATCAATTCTATTTTCTTCTGGAACGAAGGTGTAATAACGAAGTGTTGTTCCTTTATCATTATCACATTGGTAATCTGTCATTATACAGTTAACAGTATTTCCTGAAGGTGATGTTTCTGTCCAATATTCTTCTCTTGAACAAGAATGACCACAAATAGCTAAAAATAGGTTGTCATGTTGCTTAATTACATCATTGATTAAACCTCTTTCCTCGAAGAAATCATGGGTAATAAATATTGCTCTTCTATCAGCATATTGATTTAAGATATCATTTGCCCAATTAATTGAGGGAAGGTCGTAGTCTCCAATGTAATTATCGTGTGTTTGTAAGGTAACAACAATAAAGTCCATTCCTGCTTCAGAAAACAAGTAATAGGCATTTTCCATTCCGTTAAAATTACCTCCATAAGTAGGTGTTCCAATAAATTCACTTTCTGGAAAATACTGATTAAACCTATCTAATTGAGGATCGTGATTTCCTTGGCAAGGTGCATACGGCATTCCACTTTCTGTAAATAGATCGTATGCATTACGCACTCTTTGCCATTGTCCATAATCACCCCATTGTGTCATATCACCAAGCGAGGCAACAAAAGAAATATTGAGATTTTGTCGCTGTTCGACGTACCAACCTGTAAGACCCATTAATTTCCATGCGTCACTATCGTATTCTGATAGGTTTTGTGTATCTGGAATTGTACCAAAAGTAAAGCTTTGTGCATTTACATTAGAGAACAAAAACAATAACACAATGAATAGTTGATTTTTTAGTTTTGTAGTGTGTTTCATTTAGGTATATCGATTAGATAATAAATGAGGCAAGGTTAATAACCTCACCTCAAATAATAGTTAGCACTTATTTTTTTATAAATTTTATTGATTTAGAATGTTCAGCGCCGTTTAGCTGAATGAAATAGATTCCCGTTTTTAGATTACTGATCAAAATATCAGCCTTTAACTCGTTGTCAATATTTTGACTGAATTGTATTTTACCATCAATATTAAATACGGTAAGTTGAGAGAAATTTTGAAGTTCTCCATTTAAAGTAATAATGTTAGTGGCAGGGTTAGGATAGGCATTTATTGTAATCTCTTGTTCTAGGGCAAGAGCACTTTCATTTAATCTAGCATTTGATCCAGACGTTGCATAATGAATTTCATCCAATACAATTTCTAAATCTGAACTTGGTGTATTACCAGGAATTTCACCAATTATAAATGGCCTAATTACTTCTGATAAGTTATCAACAACATCATTTAAAGGAATTTCGACATCGTGCCATTGTCCATCTCGAACAAGTCCATAAGCATTTTCACCTCTTCCAAACTGCACTTCTCGTCCACCAGTACGTGTCCATGTATGAATTCTAAAAGGTTCTTGAGAATTTGTTTTTGCCTTAAATCTTAATGTACCACCATTGTAATTACTTAGGTTTAGTACATCCGAGCTATTAAAACCTAATCCAGACCATGTATTTGCAGGCATTGTAAAATTTAATGCAGAATCGCCATAAACACTAGCTTCTGCATTAAGAAGAACATCGCTTCCAGACCAAACCCAAAGTTCTGCATCTATACCATATTCTAAAGATTTAGCAGTTTCTGTTCCATCTTGATAGATACCAAATTTTGTCGGAGGAATAGGATTTGCATAGCCTGGACCACTACTTATAGCACCAATACCATCAATTGAATATACTCTTACATAATCTATTAACATCTCTCTTTCCGAACCGGGAGTTGGTAGAGCGGTAACATTTGCAGCATTATTTTCTCCATTATCAGGGTTGAAAGGGAACCAGCCTCCAACAGCTAAATTCATGATTACATAAAAACTGTCGTCAGAGAAAAATTCATTTTGGAAAGTAGGATTATTTGGATCATTATCAATGCGTAACATCTCATATTCTGTAGATGGGATAGGTTCTCCATCTGAATCAGTTTGTAAGATTGTTGTACGTATGTAGTCTGGTGTCCAATATAAGCGGTAAACAAAAAATGCTTCGTGAGCTTGTTTACCAGATTGCTCACCTGTGTAATAAGAAAAGGCATCTTCATTACCCCATTGTAAATTTGCATCTACACCAGCAGCTTCAGCTCTCCAGAAAATATTTGATTTTACTTCTTCGTTTACATCTCTTTCTAAAGCTTTTGCTCCAGCTTCAAGAATATCAATTTCTCCGGTATATGGCCAATTGTTTCGTGTATGTAGCATCCAGAAAGCAGGCCATAAACCGTTATTCATATCTGGCAGTTTAATACTGGCTTCAACTACGCCGTAATTAATGTTTACTTTTTCTCTAGACATTACTTTGCCAGATGTAAAATCACGGTCCATAAGTGTTTCTTTACGCGCAGTAAGTACAAGTTTACCGTTTTCAACACTTACATTTTCATTTCTATTGGTGTAGGCTTGTAGCTCTTGATTACCAAAACTACAATTGCCAATATCACAGCCATTAGAATTTTCCATAACCCAATTATTAGGGTCTAAAGAATTGCCGTTAAATTGGTCTTCCCATAGCAATGTAAGTTCTCCATTTCCAATTGGTTTAGCAGTAACAATAATTGGGGCAGATGTACTCAAATTACCATCTTCTGTAATAACTGTTATTGTTGCATTACCTTCAGAAATACCCATTATCGTACCATCTTGAGTTACAGTAACAATAGCAGTATTAGAAGATGACCAATTGATATTTTTATTGGTTGCATCTTGTGGTAATATTCTTGGTGAGAGCGTAAACGAGGCATCTTCTTCAATTGTGATCTCATTTTTTTCTTGTAGATCAAAAAGACTGATTGAAGAAACAGGAACAATATTATTTTCTAAAATAACGGTACAGCTAGCAGATAATTGATTAGAACTAACAGCTGTAATTATTGCTTCACCATAACCGATAACATTTACAATACCTGTTTGATCTACAGTTACAATATTTTCATCCGAAGAACTCCAAATAATTGCTTTATCTGTTGTATTACTAGGAAGAACTGTTGCTGTAAGTTGATGTGAAGTGTTTAAAGCTACATCAGCTGGACAGTTATTTAGTGTTATTGATGTTGCTGGGATAGTTGGATTTAGAGATTCAATTTTAATCCAATTGATATTAAAACCACCTGTAGGAGTATAAATAGCCAATTCAGAAATATCATTTTCAATAGTAATTTCTTGCTCAACATCTATCCAAGATTGCCATCCGCCAGTTCCATTAAAAGTAACTTGACCAAATACATTTACTCCTCCAGCTTCTTCTATCTGAATAGTGCCTCCATTTACAGCACTCGCAATTCTATAGGTAATTTTATAAGTACATGCAGGAATGTTTACATTCCAAACAAGCCAATCTCCAGCATCAATCCAACCAACATTTTGTCCTCCATTTGTATCGGTTGTATTTTCTACTTGAACATCTAAACTAGCTGTATATGTTTCTGCCTCTATTAAAGTAGAAAAATTACAACTTATAGAATTGTCTGCTTCTACATTTATTGTTGCTGAAGCCGATATATTTCCATTATTCGAAATTACAGAAATGATAGCAGATCCTTCTGAAATAGCCGTAACAAGACCATTTTGATTGACTGATGCTATTGCAGTATTTGAACTACTCCAAGTAACTGATTTGTCTGTAGCATTTTCTGGTAAAACTGTTGCTGTAAGTATTGTGCTATTTCCTTCTATTAGTGTTTCTGTTATTGTATTTAGGTTGATAGTAGAAACATTTATGATAGGATTTTGAACAGTAACTGTACAGGTAGCATTCAATTGATTACTTGTTGTTCCTGTAATTATAGCTGATCCTCCACTTATTGCAGTAATAAAACCATTTTGATCTACAGCTGCAATGGCAGGGTTAGAAGATGACCATACAATACTTTTATCTGTTGCATTTGAAGGAAGGATATTTGCAGTTATTGTTTGTTGCTCTCCTATGGTTAAAGCAATTGATGAAGTAGATAATGCTATACTATTTGGAGCAATATCAGTATTGTCTTCTTTACTTTTTATCTTGACCCAATTGATATTGTATCCACCACTAGGAGCATGAATTGATAAAGATGTGATTGCTTCAGAAATAGTTACTTCTTCTGTTATATCAACCCAATTTTGCCACCCAGATGTCTGTGTAACTTGAGAACTAGAAAGTAAAGAGTTTTCATTTTTAAGTTCTAAAATGCCGCCACCATCGAGACTAGCAACTCTAAAAGTAACTTCATAAGTACAGGCAGGTAATGCAATATCATATTGTAACCAATCTCCAGCATCAATCCAACCAACATTTTGTCCACCCCCAATATCAGTGGTAGCTTCTAATTGAATGCCATTCATTGTTACATAACTTTCAGCTTCAATCTGATTATCAATATCACAAGTTGGCTGAACTCTGTTGATCACGGTTACATTACAAGTGGCAGAAAAATTACCATCTACAGTAGTTGCAGTGATAATAGAACTTCCTGTTTGATTTGCAGTTATTGTTCCATTATCCACGCCTGCAGCTATTGAACTTGCTGACCATGATACTGTTTTATTAGATGCATTTTCTGGAAGTATCTCTGTAAAAATAGTTAGCTGATCTCCAACATATAAAGTAACATTTGATGTGTTTACTGTAATACCTGTTACATTAACTGTGTTACCAACAACACCCATTGGAGGGTCAGGAAATTGAGCTTTTAAGTTGTTGTAAATGTCTGCAACTTCATAAAAAGCCTGTTTTGGTTGGCGTTCAATCGTAGTAATACCAAACCACTCCTCATTATTAAAATTATCTTGAGGGAATGAACCTGGTAAATCTACATTTCCAACATCATGAGTGGCAGGGTTGCCTGTTTTGTTCCATCCATCTGTAAATTGGAAAAGAGTAATTCCTAATCCACAATCAATAATTTTTTTACCATCTTCTGGGTTAACAGCTGTAAGTACTTGAGAAAGTATCTCTTTCATATCAGCAGCATGCATACCTTGGTTTTCTTCCATAATTCTCACATCATAGCTATCTGCTCCTGCTTCTGATAAGTAAGCACCTTTTACTCTACCTTGTGCATTAAAAGAATACCAAAAATCCCAAATTGCACCACTCGAACCAGTCCATCTGTAAACATTCATTCCCCAAACATCTACATCAGGAGCTACTTCTATAGGATCTCCCCACATATCACCATATTTAGTTGGCTTTTCACCATGTGCAGTAGAAATAGGATGATGAGGATCGATTGCTTTTACACTGGCTGCTGCATTTTGAAGTGCATTAAACCATTCCATTGGACCTCCATCAAACCAACCACCTTCGGCACTTGGGTAAGTATGGTAATTGTATTCGTTACCAAATTCCCACATCAATATAGCAGGGTGATCTTTGTATTGGTTTACATACTCGATATAAGTTCCATCTACAATTTTATACGGGTGACTTGGGTCAGAGTAACCAAAGCCCATTATAATTCGAATACCGCCTGCTGCAAGTTTATCAATTACATTATTCTCTAGAATAGGAGCATAAGTACGGATTGTATTAATACCTGCTTGTTGCATTAAAGCAATATCAGTATCGATATTTTCCCATGTAGGTGATGTACCTCCTTTTGGAATAGGGAGGTAACAAACACCTCTAATAATATACCTTTGATTATTAACATAGAGTCGGGCATTTTGGTTTTCATTACGGATTTCAACATGGTTCTGCCCAAAAACATGCATAGAGAGAAGTGTGCTTAGTAGTAGACTAAGACAAAAAATTAGTTTTTGTTTTTTCATTTCAAATTAATTAGTAGATATATAAGTTTTTAGGATAGCTGGTCCTAAACTGTAAAATAGTATTGGGAGTACTCCAATTTTACGTTACTTTAAGTAATGTTTAATAAGTTGTTATTTACAACTAACGATAATAATGCAACATATAAATATTGCTTAATGATAGAATGGCAAGCTCCGACCTTAGATAGAGGAGACTTGTTAAGAAAGAAGATTTTTAAAAGGAAGTGTGATTTTACTATTCAATTGGTTAGAAAGAAGTAATAGTATTATTTTACATCATAGTTATTTTTTGACTTTTTCAATTATAGCTTAAGTCAAACTTACAATTATTAAGTGTAGAAAAGCAAATTCTTAATTCTATACAGCTTTTCTTGTTTTCATTTAAAAAAAATATTATAACGTGTTGATATACAGTGATATTTGAACACTCATGCATTGTGTTACCAAAAAATATCAATCATTTAAAAAAAAATGATTTTAACAGTAGAACGTAATAATGATGCATTGGGAATGTCTGATATTTCCACCAATACGACATAATACAGTAGGCTATCTAACTCAAAATAAATAGTATAAATAACTTATTATCTCTAGTTGAATTTTGTCTATAGCTTTCAACGATGCATCTTTGCCCCATAATCGCACTATACAAATAGTGTTTGTCCGTTAGATTATCATCATATCATGAACATTATATTATTTGACAATCCTACTCTTAGGGTACAACTATTACCATTTACATTTATACGTCCTGTTGCAGATATACGTGTAGGAATATTTAAAATTTATGAAAAATGGGAACGTGCATTAAAGTGTGAAGTTTCTTTTTTAACAGAAGATTATCTACAAGGAAAATTTCCTGTAAAACATGGTAGTGAGCAATATTATATTAATGGTTCACTCTGTCCAAACCCTTCTATTTTAAAAAGAATTGAAGAGTTAAAGGAAGGACAAGGATTAGTTTGTGGAAAAGAAGTATTGGTTTTACATACGAGTACTAATTATTCTAAGATGACTGATGACCCAGAAGAATTTGAAAAAATTGAAGTTCCTTTAGAAGAGGTTAGTTTAATTCAGCATCCTTGGGATATTTTTACACATAACAGAGAACAAATTATTCTTGATTTTGAAGAAGTAACTAAAGGACGAATTAGTCATCATATTGAAGATCCTCATACGGTTGTTTATGGTAGAGCAAATATTTTTGTAGAAGAGGGAGTAGAAGTACGAGCAGCCATTCTTAATGCCCAAAAAGGGCCGATTTATATAGGTAAAAATGCTGTAATCGAAGAAGGTGTAATTATCCAAGGTACTTGTGCAATAGGAGAGGGAACTCGAATTAACATGGGTGCAAAAATTAGAGAAGATTGTTCTTTCGGACCTCATTGTAAAGTAGGAGGAGAAATCAATAATTCTGTAATATTTGGCTATTCTAATAAAGCTCATGATGGATTTTTAGGAAACTCTGTAGTTGGAGAGTGGTGTAACTTAGGTGCAGATACTAATACATCAAACTTAAAAAACAATTACGGACCAGTAAGAATCTGGAGTTATGAAAAAAGTGAATATGTAAGTACACAACAACAATTTTGCGGAATGATGATGGCCGATTATTGTAAAGCGGGTATTAATACAATGTTTAATACTGGTACAGTAGTTGGTGTAAGTGCTCATATTTTTGGAGGAGGTTTCCCTCCAAAGCATATTCCATCTTTTGCTTGGGGTGCTATTGATTCTAAAGATGTAGCCCAACTAGATAAAATGGTTGAAATTGCTGAACGTGTTTTTGCACGAAGAAAAGCAGATTTCACAGTACATGATCGTCAGATTTTACAAAAAGTATTCGAGCTTAGTAAGTTCGATAGAGAATAAATATTGAAGAGTTGGTAACTAGTTATCAACTCTTTTTTTATACTTATACCATGAAATATATAGCCTTAGATTTAGTTTTATTGCCTTCTTTAAAAGTGCAAAAAGAGATTGTTAATTTAAATCAAACATTAGTAGACAGTACGTTGAAATTAAATGAAACTACAACTGTACCTCACCTTTCAATAGCTATGTGTCGTGTTGCAGTAGATGATTATCCATTCGTATTATCAAGGATAAAAGATTACTTAGAAGCAATGTCATTATTCGAACTAGAATTATTAAAAATTGAGAGCGTTTATCAGCATAATAAAAGTACAATAGGCTGGAGTTTCGAATTGACTAATCCATTAAAAGGCTTACATTATTCTTTAATAAAATTGATAGAAAAATATCATTTTGATGGGGCCTCCGAAAAAGATAATTCAGATTTTTATTTCGTAAATGATGCAATGCCATATTCAGGTATCACCTATTTAAACTCTTTCTTTTCTACATACGCCAAAAACAATTTTAATCCTCATATAACAATTGGGCAAGGTGACGCAAAAGTATGTGCTAAACAGTTGGGGGAAAAGATAGAATTTACTGATATCGCATTATACCATATGGGTACAGGTTGTACTTGTGAAAAGTTATTATGGAAAAAATCTTTGACAGAAATTTGACTTTAAAAACCTGTACTTAAATAATTTTGGTGGGTAATATCATTGTAAATCTATTAAATGGAGCATAATAAGTAAGATTGAATTAAATAATGATTGTTTTTTTACTCTATAAATTAGATATTTGG
The DNA here is from genome assembly GCF_018736065.1 of Flammeovirga kamogawensis. Lineage (GTDB taxonomy): Bacteria > Bacteroidota > Bacteroidia > Cytophagales > Flammeovirgaceae > Flammeovirga > Flammeovirga kamogawensis. The sequence goes on along the minus strand of NZ_CP076128.1, from coordinate 2,982,802 downwards.
GCGAAAACGAAAAATTAAAAATATCTTTTAGCGTCTTCGTCATTTAAATGTAAGAGACGCTAACACTCAACAACCTTAAGAGATGTCTCAAGAAAAAGTACTGAAAGAAGAACGCGCTTTCTCGAAAGAGCAATACTGGGAATGGTATGAGAACATGCTATTAGTCAGACGCTTCGAAGAGAAGACTGCACAATTATATGGTCAGCAAAAAATTAGAGGTTTCTGTCACTTATATATTGGTCAGGAAGCTTGTGCTGCTGGTCAGGTTTCTGCATTAACAAAAGACGATCATTATATCACAGCATATCGTGATCATGCTCACCCAATCATGTTAGGTACAGATCCAGGTGCAGTTATGGCAGAAATGTACGGAAAAGCAACTGGTACTACTAAAGGTAAAGGTGGTTCTATGCACATTTTCGATAAAACAGTCAACTTTGCAGGTGGACATGGTATCGTTGGTGCTCAGATTCCTATGGGAGCTGGTATCGCTTTTGGAGAAAAATACAAAGGAACTAAAAATCTTTGTGTAACAATGTTTGGTGATGGTGCAATCCGTCAGGGTGCAATGCACGAAGCATTTAACATGGCAATGGCTTGGAAGTTACCAGTAATCTTTATTGTAGAAAATAATGGTTATGCAATGGGTACTTCAGTAGCTCGTACTTCTAATGTAACTCACTTATATGAATTAGGTGCAGCTTATGATATTCCTTCTCGTCCAGTAGACGGAATGGATGTAGAAGAAGTACATATTGCAATGGAAGAGGCTGCAGCTCATATACGTGCTGGTAAAGGTCCTTACTTCTTAGAATTTAGAACATATCGTTACAAAGGTCACTCTATGTCTGACCCTGCTAAATACCGTACAAAAGAGGAAGTAGCAGAATACAAGGCACAAGACCCTATCGAGAAAGTGAAACAAACACTTTTAAGTAAAGGATATGCTACGGAAGAGGAATTAAAAGAATTTGACAAGTCATTAAAACAAAGAGTTTTAGATGCAGTTAAATTTGCAGAAGAATCTCCTTATCCAGATAAGTCTGAAGCATACACAGATGTTTATGTAGAACCTGATTATCCTTTTGTGAATTCTTAATTCTACTAAATATTTAATATATATAGAGAAGGCTATCCGTTTTGGATAGCCTTTTTTTATTAAAAAGTATATAATTAATCGTTTTTCAGTACAAAGACTCCTTAAAAATATTATAATTGTGGAATATTTTTTAAATTTGCCGACTGAATTATAAAGATTTTTTATTAGGTAAAGACCTATTTATAAATATACATGGAGACCATGAAAGATAAGAAACACGATACAGCAAAGAAAGGTAACACTAGCGAGGAGCATAGCGAGTTTGAGGTATTTGAAAGTGCAGAAGTACTTCAAGATAGATTAGAAGAATCTCAAGACTTTTTTGATAAAAACAAAAATGCTATCCTTATAGCTGTAGGTGTTGTTGTTGCAGCAGTAGCTGGATATTTCTTATACGGAGTAAATCTAGAAAAGCAAAATACAGAAGCTCAAGCAGAATTAGCACCAGCAGTATTTTATTTTGAAAAAGATTCTTTAGGAAAAGCCTTAAATGGTGATGGTAACTTAACTGGTGGTTTCTTAGAAATTGCAGATGAGTATAGCGGAACTAAAGCAGCAAACCTTGCTACATATTATGCAGGTGTATCTTATATGAAAATGGGTGAGTATGCAAAAGCAATTACTCATTTAGATGCATTTTCTGCAAAAGACGAATTAGTACAAGCTAGAGCTTATGCTTTAGTAGGTGATGCTAACGTTGAATTAGAAAAATATCCTGAAGCGATTTCATCTTACAAAGAAGCAATTGCTTACAAGCAAAATAAAGAATTCACTCCATCTTACATGATGAAGTTGGCATTTACTTATGAAGCTGCTGGAGATAATGCAAAAGCATTAGATACTTACAATGATTTATTAGCGAAGTATCCAAAAGTTCAAGAAGCGAACGACGCAAAGAAATATGCTGCTATTCTAGCTGCTAAATAATTGCTCGAGACAAGATATATAAAAAGGTCAGTTGATTTTAAATCAACTGACCTTTTTTGTTTGCTTATAATCTGTTGGTGATACTCCTTCTATTTTCTTAAAATACCTACTGAAAGTTTGTACATCATCAAAACCTAATTCATACCCAATTTCGGATATAGACTTATCTGTATAAATTACCTGCCTTTTGGCTTCTAAAACTATACGATCTTGTATAAACTGTAATGGTTTTTTATGCCCAAAGAGTTTAAAGACGTTAGATAGTGTTTTTGGTGATTTATTTAAAAGGTCTGCATACTCAGCCACTGTATGTTTTGTTTTAAAATGTGTTTCTACTAAATAGTTGAAATTTCTCACCAAGTCTAATTTATCACTATCAGCATTAATTATATCAGTTTGGCTTTTATATATCCTAGTGCATAAAATCAAAAGCCTTTTAAGAAGCATCTGTAACATTTCTAATTGGTGCTCATCTTCAGATTGTAACTCATTTAAAAAAACATCCCAAAGAGGTCCTAATTTCTTTTTATCTTCAGCGCTAATATGAATAAAAGGGAGGTTAGCAGAACCAAAAAAGAGCAAACCTTTACAGCCAACTTCTCCATCATGTTCAGAAATACAATAAAATGGTCTATTAAACCTTAATAATTTAGCATGTTTAATAGCTTTAATTTCTACTTTATGAAATTCAGTTAAGAAGATAATATCATCTGTAGAATAGGTAGCCTCTACACCATCTACAGCTAAAATATTCTCATCAGAATCAAACCATAATACCGTTAATTTATTGGCATTACTTTCTATTTCAGAAGATATATTAGTTGAGGTAATCTCAAGAATTTCTAAATACTCTCCCGTTTCTTTCGTGAATTTCATAACATAATTAATTAAAAAAGCAGATCTACTTTTAAAGGTAAATCTGCTCTGTGTTACTTACAATAAATATATTAATATTTATACATTTTCTGTTACCTCTAAAGGTTGAGCTAATGGGAAATCAATAGAAAAATTAGTAAGGTTATGGATATAGTTACTAATCACTTTGTCGCCAATAGCTATAGTTGTATCAATAAGATTTTCTTCAGTGTATCCTGCTCCAAAGAAATTATTTTTTTGTTCTTCCGTTAATTTTCCTTTCTCTGCTACAGATGCTAAAGTAAATTGAGCTAATGCATCTAATTTAAAATCAAATGTTGCTTTACCGCTTCTAATTTCAAGAATTTGTTCCTCGGTAAAACCATTCATTTTAGCTAATTGTGTATGTGCTGATAAGCAATACTGACAACCGTTGAATTCGCTAACAACAAGGTTAACAACTTCTTTTTCTTTATTAGAAAGACTTGTTTTTCTACCTTGAAAACCTAAATAATCTTGTAAAGCAGTATCACTTTTTGCATAGTATGCATATAGATTAGGAACAAAACCGATGTTCTTTTTAAGGTTATCAAAGATAGCTTGGTTGCTTTCTGAAACTTCTGCTCTTGTTGGAATTGTAAATTGTGCCATAATAATTGTTTTTGAAAGATGAATGAATAAAAATTAAATTAGTTAGAAAGTGTATCAAGATTAGTTCTTAAATCAGCTTCTGACGCCAAACCAATATGTGTGTTAACTACCTTTTCATTTTTGATGAACACTAGGTTAGGAATACTTCTGACTTTATGAAGCGTTGCTAATTCTGGAACAGCTTCGATGTTTACCTTTTGAATAGTTACTTTCCCTTCGTATTCCTTTGATAATTTTTCTACAGTAGGAAGTAAAGTCTGACAAGGTCCACACCAATCTGCATAGAAATCTAGTAAAACAGGAGTGTTGTTACTGTTTGCAATTAACTGATTGTACTCTTCTATATTTTGTATTGCTTTCATTTTCTTTTTGTTTTAATGATTAATGAACAATACAAAGGTGTAGTATTTAGCTGATGTAGTGATATGCGTTCTTCCCCGAAGAATGTGCAAAAATTCCCGAACAAAAAAAGTGAGATTTCTAAACAAAGAAATCCCACTTTCAGAATATTTTCAATCTATACTTATTTATGCAGTAGTTTGGTTATTTGTATAAGTTAAGAAGTTGAGAATTATTTGCTGAGTTTTTGTTTGCACTTCAAACATTCCCATATGCCCAACATCTGCCATATAATAGACATGAGCATCTTTAGGTAAATGTGCTTGTTCTATACTTTTGGAAAGAGGCACAGCTCCATCTTCTTTTCCAATAATAAACAACACAGGTACAGATAATGATGAAAATAATGGAGAATGATCTTCTCTAAGCCCCATTGCCAAAGAAATCTTTGCAGTTTCTTCTTTACTTTCATGTGTAGCTTCTTCGATTATAGCATTAATTTCTGTTCTAAATTGCTCTCTATGTTTTAAAGCAAAAAGGTTTGCTATCATGGGAGCAACAAATGCTTTCATTCCATTTTCTCTTACAAATTCTGCGGCTCTAACTCGAACATCTTTCTTTGCATCATCATCTGCAAAGGCAGTGGAATGAAAAAGACCAATACCATTTAATGTTTGGGGGTATTTATTGGCGTAGGCTAATGTGACGTACCCTCCTAATGAGTGACCAACCATTGTACATTTATTTATATTTAGTTGAAGGAGAGTAGTATAAATTTCATCAGCAAAATCAGACAGTAAAGGCTGATCTTTATTTAATACATTACTTTCGCCACAACCCGGAAGGTCTATACAGATAACTCTAAAAAAAGGAGTAATAGCTTTTTGAAAATCTTTCCAGATATTTTTTGTTTCACAAAACCCATGAATAAGTACTAAAACAGGATTAGAGGATGTATTATCTGTATATGAAAGCATCTGATTAATATTATTGTAAATAATTTAAACACTAAAGCTACTAACTTTTTATTTAGAGAGAACAATTCTTTAGATTGGTAGTTATCTATTATTTCAAACTTTCATCAATTTATTTATTATGAGATCATTACTTACTTATCTAGCCCTTTTAGTATCATTTAGTTCATTGTCGGTATTTCTTGCAATGCACGAACCTCAAAAACCCAAAGAAGCTGTTTTATGTCATGCAGATATAGATGCAATACGAAGCTTTGCTGCATTTACAAATCAAGAAGATTTTAAAAAAATGCACAGTATGGACAGAGAATTAAGTACTGAATCCTTTAAAGGAAAAAGAATTTCTTTTGATGTGGCTAATGGAGATAAAGGAGAAGCGTATTATGTTCCTTCAGCTAAAAAATCATCTAAATATTTATTTGTTTTTCATGAGTGGTGGGGATTGAATGATTACGTGAGAAATGAATCTGATCGTCTATCTAAGGAGTTAGGTGATGTAAATGTAATTGCATTAGATCTTTATGATGGAAAGGTAGGAACAACAAGAGAACAAGCTGGGGCTTTAATGAAAGCATGTGATCCACAAAGAGCAGCCTCAATAATTCAAGGGGCATTAGCTTTTGTAGGTAAAGATGCAAAGATTGCTACTATTGGATGGTGTTTTGGTGGAGGATGGTCTTTACAAGCAGCACTTCAACTTAAAGATCAAGCTGTTGGTTGTGTAATGTATTACGGTATGCCTGTAAAAGATGTTGATAGATTGTCTCAGTTAAACTGCGATGTTTTAGGGATTTTTGGAGAGAAAGATAAATGGATTAACCCAGAAGTTGTAGCCAATTTTGAAAATCATATGCAAGAAGCGAAGAAGACAGTAACTGTAAAAATGTATGCTGCAGACCATGCTTTTGCAAATCCATCTTCTGATAGATATAATGAGAAAGATGCTAAAAATGCAAATACTGAGGCACTGAAATATTTAAAGAAGAAGTTTTAAATAGAAGAATCCATTAGATCATTAATTTTATGATGATCTAGTGGATTAAATTTTATTGTCTATTAATTAAAATGAGATAAAAATGACCCAAACAAACCAATAATTTTTATAGTAATAGCATTCAAAATCAGATATAACTAGTGATAAAGTAATTTATAAATAGGGGTTTTTACTCTCTTTTACACTTTTCTAGTTAAGAAGACTCTCTCTACATTTTTGAGTGAAGTAAAGAGTTTGTTTCAATCAAATATCTGAATTTATGAATCTTACTACTATGAAAGTGAAGAAAGAAAAGATCATTGTGTTTTTAATGTTCATTGCTGTCACACTAACCGCTGTAGCACAGGAAAATGAGCATATTGACCCGTCAAAACCTACCAATATATATACCCGCTTAAATAACAATTTTGAAATGACGGACCTTAAAGATGGTACGCAGTTAACGGGGTATAGATTTAATGTAAGCTATGCTTTAAAAGATTTTCAGACAACAATAGAAATACCTATGCTGTATAATCATAAAACACAAAAGGCAGGGTTAGGAGATTTAAGAATACGCTCTTTTTATGTTCCTTATGTAGATTATGATAAAACATTTGGAGGGTTAGGATTAGCATTAGATGTTTTTGCTCCAATGGGTAATCCAAAAGATGGAATTAGTTCTGGATTATGGAGTATATCTCCAGGAATAATTGCGGGATTTATGGTGAGTGAAAAATATTCAATTTGGCCAGTAGTTTCTTATCGTTATCAGTTTGGAGAAAGGTGGGTAGAGGGGCAACAACAAAGCGTTACACAGCATGGAGCAACATTACAGGTAATGAATACAATCAATTTATCTGACAAGGTTTATTTGATTATTACTCCAATGTATATTCAAAATAATTTCGCTAACATGGGTCAATTTGACTATGGGGGTGAGATAGAATTTAATTATATGCTTATTGAGAATAAGTTACAAGTGGGATGTTTTTCAAGGCAGCTTGTAAACTCTCAGTTAGAATCATATAGATTGATGGTAAGAATATTCTTATAATAGTTAAAGCTATGAATTTACTATTTAGAGTATTTTTATGTTTCATTTTTCTACTTCCAACAGTATCATCGGCACAATTAACTAGTATTCCATCATCTTTTCAGAATAAAAAAAATACAATTGGCTTTGCGAGTAGTTATGGTGAGCAGCTAGATAGGAATGCATATTTCTATGGGTTTAGTCTAGATTATGGGAGACGAATTAAAGATAGTCCGTTTTCTATAGGTACTGTTCTTATGTGGGATAATGAGATAGAGAAGAAAGAAATTATTGAAGAAAATGCTACATTTTCAGTAGCAGTAACAGTATCTTATGCTATTACAAAAAAGTGGTCTATAGGTACAGGAATAGGTAAAGGTGTAATGGAAAATGATAATCCTCAGAAAGAGTATCAATGGGTAAATGGAGATTGGAGTACAGGGATTATATCTTCTTACCAGTTTAATTTAGGGGGTAAAGTTTTTAATGTGAGTGCTTCTTATGAATATAATATCACTCAGAAAGAAACTAGTTTTAGTATTGATCTTGGGTATGTTCTTCCTTTTTAATAAAAACAATAAGCCTTGTAGAAATGAGTATCTACAAGGCTTATTGTTATACAAATTTCTTCAACATTAATAGTATTCCTAGATGGATACCTTCATGGTAAGTATTAAATGTTATAGCATCTTCTACAGTTTTAAGCGTGAAACCTGTTTTGGTTGTATACTCTTTTAGTTGCTTAAATTTTCCTGTTTCGTAATCTTCTTCCATCTTTACTCCTAAAGATATTATCAACTTTTTGAGTTCGTCTACTTCTTCTTGAGTAGCCTTACCATCTGGTTTTGTGCCTATTGTATATTTTTGAATCAGCGCATCAGAAATATAAGTTGGCGTTCCTGTGAGTTTGTAAACAAGACTTTGCTGTACAACAATTACATGGGCAATATTCCATAAAAGATTATTATTAAAGCCTTCTGGAATTGTGTTCAATTGTTGGAGAGAATACCCTTCAAGAAACTTCTGATAGATTTCTCTGTTGGTTCTAAAAACATTAAAAGTGGAAGTAAGCATAGTTATTTATTTAATGAGATAAGTATAATAGTTTATTTATTGAAGGTATAAATTTTACTGTTGATTAAATAAAAAAGTACTAGGTTTAATTATAAATCAGGCATAGATAGAAGTTTTGTTCCTTAGTAAATAAGTAAAACTGTATTATTAGTATAGGATTAATAACCTTAACAAGAAGATTTTGAAGAGTAGTAACTCATTTCTTAATTTTCAATACTGTGTTTTATTTAAACTTAAGAAATGAAAAATCTAATTATTCTATTATCCCTTTTGAGTATATCTGTAATAACAAATGCTCAAGATTTATCTTCTATGCAATGGTTTAATGCACCAGATAAATGGGAGATAAAAGGAAATACGCTTAAGATGTTTGTTACTCCACAAACTGATTATTGGAGAAAAACTCATTATGGATTTACCGTAGACGATGGTCCTTTTTATTATACAAATAGAGGTGGAGAGTTCGAGGTATCTGTTAAAATTACTGGAGCTTATAAAACACGTTTCGACCAAATGGGATTAATGCTTAGAATAGACGAAAAGCATTGGATTAAAACAGGTATTGAATACGTAGATGGTGTATATAACTTTAGTGCAGTGGTTACAAACGAGCATTCTAGTTGGAGTGTTGTAGCGTTAAAAGAAAAGCCAAAATCAATTTGGATAAAAGCAATAAGAAAGCGTGATGCTGTAGAAATACTTTATTCTTTAGATGGTAAGAATTATCAGATGAGTAACCTTGCTTATTTACCAGATCATAAACCTGTAATGGTAGGAATGATGGCAGCAAGTCCTGATGGTAGTGGTTTCGATGCTACTTTTGATGATTTTAAAATAACACACCTTCCTGACGAAAGAAGATTAGAGTGGTTAGAAAATAACAAAGAGTAAAGTACAGACCGAAATAGGGATTTTATATTTTTTATACACTTCTATATATGAAACCTTTATATATATAGAACAATGAAAAATATAATATTGACTTGTACGATGGTATTTATGTTATCTGCATTAAGTTATGGACAAATGCTAGGTACTTTATCTGTTCCATCATTAGGAGGAGCGACAAACGCAAATGCAGCAACTTATTCTGGAGATGGTGTATTTGTTGGTGTCGCTTCTTTACATTCTAAGCATATGAATTTTATGGCAGTATCTGTATTATGGAATACAGGCGTAGATATTTTAGGCGCTAAGTATTCTGTTATGATCTCTCAGCCAAGAATTATGGATGGAAACTATCAAAATGGATTTTTTCCTGTAACATTTTTTGTCCCCTTACAATTGTCTTGGGATTTAGGAACAACAAAACTACAAGCAAGTTATTCTTACCTTTATGGACAAAAATTACCTTTGGATGCCCATTTTGCTAACCTAAAAGCAACACAGTATTTAGCAGATGGAAAATGGTCTTTAAATGGAGGAATAATTTATGAACATAGAGTGGCAAGAAAAGAAGCAGAAAGACAATTAGGAGATGCAGTTGTTTTTGAAGGCAATGTATCCAGACATTTTAAAAATGGAGCTTCTATTGGTGCTTTTGGTTATTATAATACGAATGCTTCTCCGGAATATATTAGTGGCAGATCTTTAATGAATGGAATGTCTACAACGGCAGGCGTAGGTATTGATGGTAATTACCCAGTAGGAAAACATATCTTTTTGAGTGGTAAACTAATTTATGATTTACAATCAAATCCTGCTACAAGATGTAATAAAATTGTACTTGGCATAGCGTATAAATTTTAATATTTAGCTGTAATCATTTAAAGACTTTTAAGCACTACTTCAATCTTTTATAGATTTTGAAGTAGTGTTTTTTTTATGCTCTCTTTTTTATGTTTAGATAATTTATATACGAAGATTAATCTAAGCATCATTTTACTTTCATTTCTATTGTAGTCGTAATGTAGTTGTATATTAGATTTTATATTTAACTATTGCTGTACCCATAATAACAGGTATTGATTATAAACTAATTGTTAGAGAAAACATACCTACATTATGATATCTAATACTAGTCCTCTTATTATTGACACTACTTTATCAGTTCCTTTTGTTAGCATATTGTATTGGATATCGACTTAGTATTTATCTGTTTATATTACGCTCAATATTCAAGTACAACTAATAGTGTATAAGTTGATTTTCACATAGAGGTAGTTACTATAAACACCTTATTCTAGATTTATAGGAGCTACATAAAGCTGTATATGTATTTCATCAGAATTAACTTATACTATAGATAACTGAAAGTACATTTGCGTTTACCTATTCCATACAAAAAGACCGAAGGAATTAACCAACGGTCTTAATGAAAACATCTATATTTATTAAAAACTATATCTATTATTTATCATGAAAATGAATGTGATGATTAATTTCTAAATATAGGTTGGTAGCTACATCTTAAACCACCACCAAAGTAATTTGCTTTTCTAAAGGGAATCTCTTTTACATCAATTCCCATTTCTCTTACTCTGTTTGCCACTTTAGGGAAAGCATCCGACATAATAATCGATTTACTATTAATTACTACACCATTAGTAGCCATTATTTGAGCTTCCTCTGGTTTAACTTCTACCCATTCTCTATTTTTTAGACTTTCAGGAGCAGCATCAAAATCAATAAAATCTTCTTTACAGATAATACCTTGCTCTTTATTTATAAGCATTAATGTACAATCTAAGTGCAAAACATTAGGCTTTAACGGAATAGGATGAACAGTATATTCATTACCCAATTCTTTTTGTAACCACTCAACACCCTTCATGTTAGAAGCATTACCAGAAATACCAACATAAATATCGTTTCCAGCAACAAATACATCACCACCTTCTAAATAGACATTGTCTTTGTGGTAACCAGCTTTTAAAGCAGGCATACTTACCACTTCACCATTGTAATTTTTAGCCATATTTAGGGCAATTCTTCTATAACTAGGTGTCTCCTGACGGCGATTTTCGTTATATAAATTGGTAATAATAAATTTGTTACCAACTGTAATAATAGGATCACGAGAGTAACATTGAGCTGTTCCGATAACACCAACTTCAATTTCATCTGGTCGGTGCACAATTACACCTAGTTCTCTTAATGTTTTTACAAGGTTTTCTTGTTCGTCAAAATATTCTTGATCGTCTTTAGGAAAAACATTTGATAAAGTATTATTCTCTATTTTTTTCATGTAATCCCAAGATTCGTCAGGAATGTAAGAGAAAAATTCTTTCAGATTTAAATCTACCTTAGGAACAACAAAAGTATTAGGTACCCATCTACCAACTACAACTTCTTTAAGTTCATCCCACTCATGGTTATTTTGAATTTCTTTTCTATCACTAGTATTTAAATTAAAAGCAGTTAATAGAGCAAGAAAAGTAGTAGCTACTATTAAGATTCCTGATTTAATTATTTCTTTATTTTTCATAATGGTTTCTTTTAAATTTTATTGCTTTCACTCTTAGTAGGGTAAAACCATTTTAAAACCCCTATAAAAATTAAAAAAAAATATTATTTATGTTGATAAAAGAAACTGACTTGCCATTTTTGAGTGGATAGTGCTTGTTTACTCATAGTTTTATCCCAGATTGGATATACTCTAAAACCACGTTTACCTTCTTTCTGATTTGTAGAAATAATTCCCTTTTTAATCAAAATATCTTTAGGGAATATAAACTGCCCCAACTGATTTTCGAATTGTACATTGATTACATAAAAATCAATGTTATCATCTTCATGAAAAGGTGTTGTTATACCTTGGTTATCGCGCTTCCAAAAAGTAACAAACTGACCAATTTTCTTAGGCGTAATTTTACTATCTCTATAAATTATTTTCTTCTCATTTATAAAAAATGAACAGCCATTGTATTCAGTACTTTCTTTATCTATTGTAAATTGATTGAAATTAGATAGCTGTTTTTTTAGAAAGAAATCTCTTATAGTGTTATCAAAAGGATACTTTTTAGAAGTAATGTTATTTGTTGTCATAATTATCAGAAATTATTTTGCTGTTTATTTTGATGAAGTTTAGGCTTACTTTGCTTTATAAATCTAATAGATTTTCAAGAATTATAATTCATTATTATTAGTTCAATAAAGTAGTATACTTTAGTCTATGTTGATTATCTTAGCAGTGACTTCAATTTATAAAATCTAACATGAAACGACTCTTATTCTTATTCTTGCCATTGATTATCACTTTATCTTGTGATACCATCGAAAACTCTGAAAATAATAACTCTGAAATGCCTCAGAGAGCAGAAGTAGCAAAAAAAACAAAACCAAAATCAAAAGAAGGTTTAATCGTTACTTATCATTCTGGAACTAAAGTAAAACGTACAGAAATAAACTATCAAAGAGGTAAAAAGAATGGTTTAGCAAAGGTTTATTATGAAAATGGGAATGTTCGACAAGCCATTGATTATGTAAATGATTTTAAGCATGGTATGGCAAAAGAATATTACAAAGATGGAACGATATACAGGAAAGCTTTTTATGACAATAATGTGGTGCAGCGCAGAAATTATTACTATAAAGACGGCACACTAAAATCTGATGTTCCGTATTATAAAGGCAAAGAAACCTTTGGATTAAAAGAATATTCTAAGTCAGGGAAACTATTAAAAGTATATCCTAAAATATTAATTAAAGAAAATGATGATACAGCTTTATATGATAAATATGTATTAGAACTCACGTTATCTCAAAAACGAAAAGGGGTAAAGTTTTTTATTGCTCAAGATGATAAAAAGCCAGTAAGAACAAGTAGTACAGATGATGATAATTTATATTTCTTACCTATGATTAAAGGAAGAGGTGTATTAGAAATACCAATTCCAAAAGGGAACTACGCTATGAAGAAGTTTACTTTTTATGTAGAATATGTTACTTATAGCGGGAGAAAACGATTAGATAAAATAGATTATAATTTCCATGTAACGAATTATTAGTCTTTAAAAAAGCCATTTCAAAATTCAATTTGAAATGGCTTTTTCTTTTTATAAGAAACCTATTTTTTGTTCTAGAGAATAGGTGTTAGGGTAATACGAAAGTCCTTTTAAAAATGCTTTTTTTGCATTGGTAGTTTGTCTTCTTTTAAAATAAAGCATTCCTAAATGATCATACAATGCTACTACATTTTGTTTCGGTATTCCGTAATGAATTTTAGGATCGAATACTTTTTCAAAATCTGCAATATATTTTTTAGCAGAGGTTAAGTCCTTTTTAAGAATATATTCAAAGCTTAAATTTAATTGTGCATCAAGGGTTAACAATTCCAATTTTAATTCATCCTCTAGAAATGGATATTGTACTCTCTGTTGTTCAATAAAAGCAATACGTTCGGTTAAATTATTTGTGTATTGTGAAAGTATAATTTCAACACATGAACTTAGAGCTACTTTGTACATCTCAGAATTTTGAGGCTGTAACGTTAATGCCTTTTCACAAGTAGCTAATGATTCTTCAAATAATTTATTTTCGTAATAGTGGTATGCAAGAACAGAATAATGATCAAAGTTAATTTTATCAAGGATAATGCTATCTTCTATTTGCTGAAATACTGCGTAAATTTGTTTGTAAGTAGTCGTATCCTGCTTTTTAATCATGTACTCATTTTGGAAAGAATTAAATTCTGATGAGAAATTTTCTGATTTTAACCCATTATTATAGCCTATATATCTACTTAAATAAACAATTTGTTTGGCATATTCTAGAGAGTATTCTTCTTGCTCACTTAAAATTTGAAGATTTAGATTTACTATAACTTCTTCATAAAGTTTGTTTGGGTAAATAGAGTATCCTTTTTGAAGCGCAGATAAAGCCATTTTGAAATCTTCATTTCCCATTTCTTTAAACCCTTCATTAGAATAAAGAATACTAATTAAATTTCTATAGGTGATATTTTCATCTTTAAAGAAATACTCATCAAAAACAGCATTTACACCTTTTGTATTTACTTCACTTTTAGATACTAGTTTATTTTCTAACAGCGTATTTACAAGATTTTCTTTTGTTTTATCAGAATAAAAACGGAAGCCATTATTTGGAGAAGTAGACTCCATAGTAATATTTTCAGCATTAGGGTATGCTTGTAAATAAACATGGTTAGGAGTTTTTTTAATTGCATAAGGAATAGAAAAATGATCAAGTACCAATGCATAAATACTTGTAGCAGTAGCACAATTGTATTCCCCATTTTCAAAAATTTTATAGAATGAGATGTTCTCAATATATTTAGCAAAGAGTTGGTTGTGCACTTCCTTATAAATAATCTGAACCTGCTTTTTAGGCTTTTTATCTCTAACCTTTAATTTTTCTAACGTAGCAAATAACTGATTTAATTTATCAGTTGCTTGTTCTGAAATGCTATTACCTGTATTGCCAATTTCAACTAATAGGTTCAAGAAGTTAGTAGAATCTTTTTTATAATCGATAAATACAGTTTTCTCTCTTTCAGAATTAAAAGTGAGCTCATCAATATTAAATTGGAAGTCTTGTGAATAGATAGGTAAAGAAAAAAAGAGTATTAATAATAAGAGAAAAGTATTTTTCATGTTTGTTGTTAGATTTTTGATTTGAGAGTCGTTATAATATATGTCACGATACAGCTGTGAAGATAATACAATTCAAATTTTAAATAATACCAGAAGTAGTGAATTATCCAAAAAAGTATTTTTCTACTTTATAACAATTGATAGAAGAGAAAAAGTAGTGAATTGTAATTAAATTTTGATAATGAAAAAAGAGGCAAAATACGAATACTTTGCCTCTTAATATATCAATTAGTAGTTGATTTAAACATCAATAAAACGCTTAATTAATGGGCCAATACCTGCAAAGAAAAACTCTACGGCCATTACCATAACTATTAATCCCATTAAACGAAGCATTAGTTTATTTCCAGTATCGCCAATTACTTTCATAATAGGTCCTGCAGATAATAAACTTAAGCAAGTAATGGTAAGTACTCCTGTTATTGCTAATACTAAGCCTCCAATTTTCATCGGGTCATCACCTGCGTTATCCATTAAAATTATGGCATTGGCAATAGAACCAGGACCACAAATAATAGGAATAGCAAGAGGAGTAATAGCTACATCTCTGGCATATTCATGAATTTCGTCTTTAGTTACTTTTACACTCCCAAGTCTTGCTTGAAGCATATCGAAACCTACTAAAAAGAAAATCATACCTCCAACAACACGTAGACTGTCTATAGAGATACCAAAGAACTTAAATAAAGATTGACCTGATATTGCAAAAAATAACAAGAAACAATAAGCAATTAAAGTTGCTCGAAGTGCCGTTCTTTTACGCTCTTTATTCTCCAATTGGTTAGTCATTGTCATAAAGACAGGCATAATACCAACAGGGTTTATAAGCGTAAAGAAGGAAGTAAATGCCAAGAGGGCATACGTTAAAACTTCGTTCATTTATGTATGTATTTTAGTATGTGTTTTTTAATGCTGCAAATAAAGGAAGAAGAAATGAAGAAACTACTAAAATCAGCACGATTCTTTAAAGAACTTAGAATAATTGTGAGGTTTTTTATGGAGTAGCTTTTTTAGAATTTATTGATAACAAAAACAGAATAATAACTAAAGGGGCAAAAAGATAATTTTCTGTTGAAAGATTAGTGCTCCTGAAAAATTAAAAGCTAGTATGAAAATTGACTAAACTTAGTAGATAACGTAATAATTTATGAGGCTGAAAAGAAAAATTCAAGAATAAAAAAGGTGAAGCTGAAAAGCTTCACCTAACAAAAAAAGCTTTAATTTTTTACAAACTAGAAACCTCTCCTGGAGCCATTACAGATTCTTCTTCTGTAAAGTTTATACCCATTTGTTCTAGTTCTTTTAGTACAGGTTCGTAAATATTTTTATGTACAGGAATACAAGTACCCGTTCTCGTTATCTTACCTTGTAAAATTAATTTTGTGGCAATAGCTAACGGAATCCCAACTGTATCAGACATGGCTGTATAGGTTTGGTCTTTTCCTTTTACAACCATATGAGAAGTGCGCAAGATATTTTCATCACCTTTTTTGTAGAAGAGCTTATGGTACATTACGATCATGTCTTTATCGTTTTTATCAAGTGACCATTTTTCTTCTAGAATTTTTTGGAGTATTTGAGCAGGAGTAGCACTTGGCAATCCTACTTTTTTATCACTAAAAATATCTAACCAAATGAGTTTATCCATTTCTAAATCATCCTGAGACAATTTAAGGTATTGCATCAACTTTAATTCTACAGAATCTTGAGGGTTATAACGCAAGAAAGAATTAATAAATTCTCGGTACGTCATGTCTTGTGTATCTTCCATAATAAAACTGTCGTCTGTTGCACCAAGAGTAACAAAACAGTTCCAAGCACGACAAAAACCGGGTCTTCTTAGAGTACCTCTATAAACTGTAGGTACACCTTCTAGTCCGTATTTTTGAACATAATTCAGCGAGTCTCTATTGGCATACCCTTCAAACTTGCCATATTCTTCTATTTCGATACGTTCTGTTCTTCTAAATAATTTATGATAGGGGATGTATTTATATTTCCCATTATGAAGAAAACGAACTGTACCACCTTGTCCTGCTAACACCACGTTACGCGGGTTCCATGTAAATTTATAATTCCAAGGGTTGTTATCTGATTCTGGAGCAACTAAACCACCCGTAAAAGATTCAAAACCTTCTATGCTATAGCCTTTTTCTTTAACCTCCTCAATCATTTTCATCGCAGACATATGATCAATTCCCGGATCAAGTCCCATTTCATTCAAAAGAATAATTCCTTTGTCCTTTGCTTCCTGATCAAGTTCTTGCATTTCGTCTGTAATGTAAGATGCCGTAGTTAAAGGAACACCTTGCTTTACAGCCTCTCTAGCCGCTTCAATATGGAACCTAGCAGGTAATAAAGAAACAACAATATCAGCCTGCCCAATATATTCTTGTCTGTGTGTTGGATTGTTGATGTCAAACTGAAAACTTGAAGCAATATCTTCAAACCCCTTGATCTTTTCTTCGGCCAATTCTTGCTGGAAATCGCCTACTTTTATCTGCCAATTGTTCGCTTTAGCGTGTTGGCAAAGATAGTGTATGAGAGAAGACGCAGAACGGCCTGCACCTAAAATGATAATCGTTTTCATGCGTGTTTTTATGCGGTTGTAGTATGTGTTTATTGTTATTGTATTACAAGTATGACTATTGAAATTTTAGAAAGCAAATCTTAAGAAAAGAAGTTATACTCCTTAAAAAATGTAGTTTTTATGAAATTGTTGGCTATTCATGTATTTTAATATTACTTTTATAATCTAACTCGCATTATTTTGCGAATTGTTTATACAAATGGACTAGCAAACACGAAAAGGATGAAAGTACTCAAGTTTGGAGGAACATCAGTTGGAAGTGCGAAAAATATCCAACAGGTAGCCAGTATCCTTTCCGATTATCAACAAAGCGGACAAAGAGTTGCTGTTGTTGTATCGGCGATGAGTGGCATCACGAACAAGCTCATAGAAGTAGGAAATAGAGCAGCGTCAGGCGACGAGACCTACAAATCATTGTTAAAAGATATTGAAGCAACGCATTTAACCGCAATTCGTGAGTTAATTGAAGTGCGTAGACAAAGTAAAACCATTGCTTTTGTAAAGCTTTTACTTAACGATTTAGAGGATATTTTAAGAGGTATTTTCCTTTTAAGAGAATTGTCTTTACGTTCTCTTGATATTCTTCAAAGCTTCGGTGAGCGCTTGTCATCATTTATTATTGCTGAATATTTATCGCAAGAAGGTGTACCTGCAGAGCAGTTAGATGCTCGTACAGTTGTACGTACTAATAGCGTATTTGGTGGTGCTAAAGTAGATTTTGTTACAACTAATTCTGCAATAACTAAGCATTTTGCAGATCACGATAAAATGCAGATTATTACTGGTTTTGTTGCGTCTTCTGAAAGTGGTGAAACAACTACTTTAGGTCGTGGTGGATCAGATTATTCTGCAGCAATTTTTGGAGCGGCTTTAAACGCAAAAGAAATTGAAATATGGACAGATGTTGATGGTGTAATGACAACGGACCCTAGAGTGGTTCCTACTGCATTCTCTTTACAACAATTGTCTTATGAGGAAGCAATGGAGATGTCTCACTTTGGTGCCAAGGTGATTTACCCTCCAACATTGCAGCCTGCAATTAAGAAAAACATTGCTTTAAGAATTAGAAATACTTTTAATCCATCTTTCCCTGGTACTTTGGTAACTGCCAAGTCAGGACAAGAAGATTGGCCAGTAAAAGGTATTTCATCAATTAAAGAAATTTCATTAATCACTTTATCAGGTAGTGGTTTAATTGGTGTTCCTGGTGTATCGTCTAGATTATTTGGTGCATTAGCAAGAGGCGGTGTATCTATGATTTTGATTACACAGGCATCTTCAGAACATTCTATCACATTTGCTGTAGCACCTTCTGATGCTGTAACTGGTAAAAAGATTATTGAAGAGGAGTTCTTTAACGAAATGGCATCGGGTAAAGTAAACCCTGTAGAAGTAGAAGGTAACCTTTCTATTCTAGCTATTATTGGTGAGAACATGAAAGAACGTCCAGGTGTTGCCGCTAAATTATTTAGTGCACTTGGTAAAAACGGTGTAAGTATATCAGCAATTGCTCAAGGATCTTCAGAATTAAACGTTTCTGTAGTAATTGAACAAAAGCACTTATATAAATCATTAAATGCATTACACGAAATCTTCTTCTTGTCTGATATGGCAGAGTTGAACGTGTTTATGTTAGGTCTTGGTTTGATTGGTAATACGTTACTTAATCAAATGAAAGATCAGGCAGAATATTTATTAACTGAGCGTAATTTACGTCTAAATGTTGTAGGTGCTGCCAACTCAAAGAAAATGATTTTTAATGAGACAGGTTTAGATATCTCTTTATCAAAAGAAGAAATCCTAGCAGATGGCGAAGCATCTAATGCGGAGTTATTTGTTGAGAAAATGATAGAGATGAACTTGCCAAACTCTGTATTTGTAGACTGTACGCCTGGAGACAGCGCAGTTAAATTGTACGAGAACATCTTGTTAAACTCAATTTCTATCACAACTCCAAACAAAATTGCCAACTCAGGTACTTTAGAGTATTATCTAAAATGCCAAGCAGCTGCAAAACGTAGAGGAGTTAAATTCTTGTATGAGACAAACGTTGGTGCAGGTCTTCCTGTTATTGGACCTCTTCAAGATTTAAGAAGATCTGGTGATAAAATTATTAAGATTGAAGGTATCTTATCTGGTACATTATCTTACTTATTCAATACGTTTGCTGCAGGTATGAAATTCTCTGAGCTAGTAAAACAAGCAAAAGAGATGGGGTATACTGAACCAGACCCACGTGATGATTTAGGTGGAGTTGATGTTGCTCGAAAAATCTTAATTCTAGCTAGAGAAGCTGGTTATCATATGGAACCATCTGATGTAGTTGTAGAACCAATCTTGCCTCAAGCATGTCTTGATGCGGCATCTGTAGATGATTTCTTTGTTGAATTAGAAAAAGCAAATGACCTTTTCGAAAAGCAAAGAGCAGAAGCAGAAGCAGAAGGTAAAGCACTTCGTATTGTGGCAACACTTGATGAAGAAGGTAAGGCAACAGTAAGTTTACAAGCGGTTGACAGTACGCATCCATTCTATGGTTTGGTTGGGTCAGACAATATGGTTGTATTTACATCACGTCGTTACTTTAACGAACCTCTAGTAATTAGAGGTCCGGGTGCAGGTGCAGAAGTAACAGCTGCAGGTGTATTTGCTGAGATTATTACAATTGGTAATTTCTTAACAAACTAAGAAATTAATTACATACAATTAATAGGGTAGAGACAAGGTTTGCCTTGTCTCTATTTTTTTATAATAAGATGAAAGAAGTAAAAGCTTTTGCCCCTGCTACAGTGGCTAACGTAGCTTGTGGCTTTGATATCCTTGGTTTTGCTGTGGATAGTCCTGGTGACGAGATCGAAATGAAATTAGTCGACAAACCAGGTATTGTAATCAAAGACATTACAGGGGATGAGGGACGATTGTCTAGAGATCCAAGAGACAATACGGCTACTGTTTCTGTGTATCAGTTCTTAGAAAGAATAGGTGCAGAGAAAGCAGGAATCGAGGTTGTTTTACATAAGAAAATGCCTTTCGGTAGTGGTTTAGGTTCATCTTCAGCAAGTACTGTTGCAGGTGCCTTTGCTGTTAACGCATTGTTCGACAATCCATTAACTACAGAAGAACTTTTACCTTTTGCAATGGAAGGTGAACGTGTAGCTTGTGGTGCTGCGCATGCAGATAACGTTGCTCCGGCATTATATGGCGGTTTTGTTTTGGTAAGAAGCTACGATCCATTGGATGTTGTACGCTTAAATGTACCAAATGAATTATGTTGTGCAGTAGTACACCCTCATATAGAAGTATCTACAAAAGATGCTCGTAATATCTTAAGAGGTGAGATTCCTTTGGTAGATGCCGTACGCCAATGGGGTAATGTTGGTGGTTTAATTGCTGGTTTAGAGCAAGAGAATTACGATTTAATAGGACGCTCTTTACAAGATGTAATTGTAGAGCCAATTCGTTCTATGTTAATTCCTGGTTTTGACGAGGTAAAAAGAGCAGCAATCTATGCAGGTTCTATGGGAACTGCAATTTCTGGTTCTGGCCCATCTGTATTCTCTTTATGTAGAGGAATGGACAAAGCAGAAAGAATTGCTAAAGCAAAAGTAGAAGCCTTCAAATCTATTGGGATTGAAAGCGATATGTTTGTTTCTAAAGTGAATAAAGTAGGACCGAAGATTATTTATTAGTCGAAGTCTGATCTTAATATAAAGTACCCTAGTGTTGATTTTCAATGCTAGGGTATTTTTTTGAATTAATAGGAATAGATAGATTATATGGTCAACAATTAGAAGAGCATGATGTTACGTTTTTTATTAGACCTACCATTACAATTGTAGGGTTATTATTTTTATCTATTATCGTAGGTCAATTACTGATTGAAGAAAAAAAAGGTAATAGGAAATTGAAAATATTGGGTTTATCCACTAGTTTATTAGGTGTTTTGTGGAGTGTACATAGTTATTTAAATTAGTGAATAATTAACTACAATTAAACAGTTTTAAATTGAATTTATACGTAGACTCAATTAATCACATTCTAAAATTAAGAAACTACAAACTATATGAACGAACAGATCATACTGATTATACTTACTACTTTTATAACAGGATTTCTTGCCTTTAAATCTAAATTTCCACCCCTTGTAGGATTTCTGATAGCGGGGTTCATTCTTCATTCTTCTGGAATCGAAAGTAATGAAATTATTGAGTGGCTTGCTAATGCAGGAGTAACACTTCTTTTATTTACCATTGGATTAAAGTTGGATATCAAAATGCTGATAGGAAAGCATATTTGGTTGAGTGCATTATTGCATAATTTAGCATCATCTCTTTATTTTTTCTTAGCCTTATGGGGTTTACAAATAATGGGAGCTGGATTATTAGCATCTTTAGATTTTATACAGCTGCTTCTTGTGGCTTTTGCACTTTCTTTTTCGAGTACCGTATTTGCAATTAAAACGTTGGAAGAAAAAGGTGTCATGAATGCAATATATGGTGCTTTATCCATAGGAGTACTCGTAATGCAGGATATTTTTGCTGTAGTTTTTATGACTATTTCCACCGGAAAAGTACCAGAAGTATGGGCTATTTTACTTTTTGCACTACCATTACTTAGACCACTTTTTTATAAAATTATGGATACAGTAAAGCATGGAGAGATGCTTACTATTTTCGGTATTTTTATGGCTTTTGTAATGGGAGCAGGATTGTTTGATATGGCAGGGTTAAAACCAGACTTGGGAGCATTAATTATAGGTGTTTTGCTATCAGGTCATCCTAAAGCCTCAGAACTTTCAAAATCACTTTTCAACATTAAAGAATTACTTTTAGTTTGTTTCTTTTTAGATATAGGTTTATCAACTTCATTGAGTACTTCAGCCTTTGTTTTTGCATTTGTATTAATTGCATTGTTGCCATTTAAAGCATGGTTGTACTTCCGTTTTTTCGACCTCTTTAATTTTAGAGTAAGAACTTCAGTTTTCAGTGCTTTAACACTAATGAATTATAGTGAATTTGGGTTAATAGTTGGAGGTTTGGGTTATAAACTAGGGTGGATTCCAGGAGAACTGTTAGTAAGTATTGCTATAGCTGTTTCTTTATCTTTTATAATTGCTTCACCTATTAATAATTGGAGTAATGAAGTATATAAGTTCTTAACTAAAATAAAGAGTGAAAATAGTAGTTTGAATAAGATGGATCAGATGCTTGATATAGGAGAAGCAAAAGTTTTGATCTTAGGAATGGGTCGTATCGGAACAGGTATTTATGATGAAATAAGTAAGGAGTTTAAAGAAAGAGTATTAGGGATCGATACAAAAGAAGGTACAGTTTTAAATCACATAGAAGATGGAAGAGTTGTATTACAAGGTGATGCTGTAGATTGGGATTTTTGGCATAGAATTAAAAACATAAATCAGTTTGAAATTATCCTATTTGCCATGCCACACCATCATTCTAATGATTTAGCAGCTCAACAATTAAAGGAAATGAATTTTAAAGGAAGAACAGCAGCAATTGTTGAATATTCAGATCAAATTTCTCAATTAAAAGAAAATGGTGTTGATGCCGTATATAATGTATATAGAGAAGCTGGAAAAGGTTTTGCCACGCATGTTTTAGAAGAATTTAATGAAGGAGAAACAATAGTTTATACGTGAAAAACCTAGATGAACTATTTTAGTGAAAATACGATGAAAATAATAATGTAATGTCTCTAATTTTGGGTTTAAGATAGTCATAATTGAGCCTATTAATATGGAGGAAATATTCATTAAAAAGAATTCAAAAAAAAAACGATTAGAGTTTAGGTATCAAAGGTATGTTGCATATATTGATTATATTGAAGAAGACCATCATTTAATCCTTTTTCATACTTTTATTCCGCAAGAGTTACATCTGATTGAGAATTTTGGATTTCACTTTCTCTTAAAGGTGAAAAATTTTTCGATCGAAAAGCAGTTGATATTACATGCTCAATGTCCTTATGCAAAGGCATTACTGAAAAATATCAACGAGAAAATATGTTGCAATGAATAACCTTTTAGAAGATAAAAAACGACCTTTCTTTTGGCTTTTTTTACTGAATATATTACTAATATTAGGTATACTAACCTCACTTGCTCTCCTGTTTGTTAATCAAGAAAGATTATTTGATAGCCAAGTAAATAGATACAATTCTTATCGTTTAGGTGATGCTTTGAGGCAGAGTGATGATTTTTTAACAGACTATTGTAAGAATTTCATAATTACAAAAGATACTATTTGGGAAAAAAAATACTGGGATTTAGTAGCCTTAAGAGAAGGGAAACTCATTCTAGAAGAACAAGGTTGGAGTACTTCTATTCTTGATAGTATGTACCAAATGGGGTTCTCTGAACAAGAGTTTACTTTATTAAAAGAAGCACTAGGCAAATCAAATCAACTGATTAAGAAAGAGACACAAGCATTTAATGCCGCAAAAGGTATATTCTTGGATAGTGCAAATCAATACACAATAAAAGGCACTCCAGACATGGATAAAGCACTTCAAATTTTATACGACAAAGAGTATTTGTTCACTAAAAAAGAAGTAATGGAGCCTATTGTTAGATTTGAAAGTTTAATAGAATCGCGTACACAAGCAACAGTAGAAAAAAATAGAGAACAAGTAGAACATCTATTGATTACAATATTTGTAACTATAGCTATTTCCGTTCTCTTATCTATCATTACGTATTACATGATTGTAAAAAGATTGATTCAAAAAGAACAACTTTCCAACCAATTACAATCTAGGAACAAAGAACAGGCATGTCTTTATAAAATTTCTCAATTAACAGAAAGCACATCAAAAGATATAAAACATATACTAGAATCGGCAACGTTAATTATACCTTATGGTTGGCAATTCACAGAAAAAACATGTTGTAGAATAACGTACAAAGAAAGTGTTTTTACATCTCTTCATTTTACTAAATCAGAATGGAAACAAGAAGCGAAAATTTATAATGGAGCAACAAGTATAGGTACAATAGAAGTCTTTTATAACGATCTATCACTTAATAGAAAAGAGAGTCCATTTTTAAAAGAAGAACAGGAGTTGGTAGAAGCAGTAGCATCGCTTATTAGTAATTTTCATGAAAGGAAATCTTATCTAGAAAACCTAAGTGAAAGTAATAAAAGCTTAAAGAAAGAAATAGCCGCAAAAGAAAAAACAGAAATAGCATTAATTGATAAAGAACAACAACTACAATTTGCTTTAGATGTTTCTAACGAAGGGATATGGGAGATTTATCACGATTCTGACGTGATAAATTTTAGTGAAAGGTGTTATAGCATACTAGGTTTTACGTCTAAAAGTGCAGAGTTAGATCAAATGGTTTTTTGGAAAGATTTAATAATTGACGGAGATCAAGAAAAGGCGTTAATTAATCGTATTAAAGAGATAAAGAGGAGTGGTCTTCATGATAGTATTTATAGAATAAAAACAAAAGATGGACAATATAAATGGATTCATACAAAAGGAAAAGCTGTAGCATTTTCAGCACAGAATGTACCTCTTAGAATTGTAGGTACAATGTCTGATATTACCGAACGTATGAAACAGGAAGAGAAAATAGTTGATGCCATTTTAGAAACAGAAGATAAAGAAAGAAGTAGAATTGCACGGGAGATTCATGATGGGTTACAACAAACGATGTCTACTTCTTTAATGAGTTTTGAGAAAGTAAGGTCGTCTGTAGATTTTGAAGAGCAAAAAATATACGAAAGGTTTCATATGGGGTATCAATACCTTAAAAAAGCAATTGAAGAGAGCCGTACATTAGCACACAACTTAATGCCTAAAGTTGTTAGTGATAATGGAATTGTAGCAGCAATAGAATCTTTAGTATCAGCTATTCAACCTTCATCTGCTACGGTATTTAATTTTGATCAGAACATTCTTGAAAATAAATTAAAACTATCTGTAGAGATGACCCTCTATAGAATAACACAAGAAGCAGTAAACAATGTGATTAAATATGCGAATGCATCAAAATGTAACATTCAATTATTAAAGCATTCTGATGTGGTCTTATTAACGATAGATGATAATGGTGATGGATTTGTTATAGATCAAAAAGAAAAAACGTTTGGTATTAATAGTATGCGTACTAGAGCAGAATCTATTGGAGCCTATTTTGAAATTAATAGTCATCTAAATAAAGGAACTCAAATATTAGTAGAACTTCCATTGAAATAAACATGAGCGAAATTAAAATACTACTCGTTGACGATCATAGCATGATCAGGTTTGGTTTGAAATCTTTTTTAGAAGATGATGACATTGTTGTTACTGCTGAAGCAAAAAATGGTATAGAAGCATTAGAACTACTTAAAGATATACAAGTTGATGTTGTAGTAACAGATATTATGATGCCTGAAATGGATGGGATTGTTCTTACACAAAAAATAATGCAAGAGTACCCAAATAGTAAAGTTTTAGCATTGACGATGATGAATGAGTCGCAGAATATTAAGCGAATGCTAAGTGCTGGGGCAAAAGGTTACCTACTCAAAGATTGTACACAAGAAGAATTAATTAAGGCCATTAAAATGGTTAATCAAGGAGAGGCTTTTTATTCTAATGATGTAACTCAAATTATTATGCAAGGGCTTGGAACTAAGCCAAAATCAAAAAAAAGAACGGTAAAAGATATTGCATTAACAGAAAGAGAAATAGAAGTATTACATCTTATCTGTAAAGAAAAAACAAACGCAGAAATAGCAGAAGACCTTTTTATAACTTTAAGAACTGTAGAAGCACACAAACGCAATTTATTAGAAAAAACTGGCTGTAAAAATGTAGCCGGATTAGTACTTTACGCAATCGAACGCAGTCTTTTCGACGATTTATAAAACCCATATACGTGTTTCACCTATAGTATATGTATAATACCAATTTATTCAATATTAGGGTAACGACTACAGTATTACAGGCATAAAACTAGACATTTGTT
This sequence comes from Flammeovirga kamogawensis, assembly GCF_018736065.1. Lineage (GTDB taxonomy): Bacteria > Bacteroidota > Bacteroidia > Cytophagales > Flammeovirgaceae > Flammeovirga > Flammeovirga kamogawensis. The sequence continues at coordinate 2,956,753 of NZ_CP076128.1, read as the reverse complement.
ATATAAATTAATAACAATAAAAATAAAGAAGATTATGTCTAGAATTATCCTTATTACCGCAGCAATATCATTGATTATATTTTTCATCAATTTAATTCTACAGAAAGATTAGTATGATGAGAAACAAACAAAATAAAAAGAATATGATATACATAATATGGGGTGTTTTACTGATTGGAGCATGTGTTTTTTCATGTAATAAAATTATCAATATAGGTAATGAAGAACTTGAAAAATCGCTTAATTACTTAGAATTAGATGATGAGTATGTTCCAGAGCTGATGTTTAATGAAAAACGTTATGTCCCTGCTTACTCTAACATATATTATAAATCTAAGTCGACTTACATTTATTGCACAGTCGTAATGAGTATTCGCAATACTAGTATGACGGAAAGTATATATTTAAACGAAGTGGATTATTACAATTCATATGGTATTAAAATAGAATCGCTTATTGAGAAGAAAAATAAGCTTAGACCATTAGAAACAAGAGAATTTATTATTGATTTTAAAGATCAAAAAGGTGGTTCGGGAGCAAATTTTATTGTTTCTTACGGTGCAAAAAACGAATTGAAAGATTTACCTATTATTGAAGCGATAACAATTGGTCATCATGGTAATAATGGATTTACTTTTAATTCAAACTCTCAAGTATTACAATCACAATAAATTAAGCTATAATGTTAGGAAATGAGATGACATTGTTAATTGCCGTCTTAATTATAATCGGTATTTTACTGTATAACCCAACTAAAGATTTAGGAATACCTGCTGCCTTTATTTTTATAGGTGTAGGTTTATTCTTAGGCAATGGGGAGTCATCTTTTGAAGTATATGATAATCCTGAATTATCTGAATTTATAAGTCAAACTGCATTGGTACTCATCATCTTCGTTGGAGGGTTACATACCAAAGTTTTAGATATAAAAAAGGTAATAAAAGAAGGAATATTAGTTTCTAACATTGGGGTTATAGTCACCTCTTTAACGTTAGGTGTTTTTGTATCTTATGTAACGCCACTATCATTATTAGAAGGGCTTTTGTTAGGGTCGATTGTATCTTCTACAGATGCCGCAGCAGTTTTTGGTGTATTAGAAGCCAAGAAAATGAAATTGAAATTTGCTTCTGATAAGGTATTAGAATTTGAATCTGCAACAAATGACCCTATGGCAATGATCCTCACATTAATTTTTGTGAGTATCTTACAAAATCCAGATTCACCTATAAACTACGTGGAGTATATTCAGTTTTTTGTACAACAAATTTTTATAGGTGGAGGTTTAGCATTTACTTTATTCCATATCGTTAAGTTTTTATTTAAAAAGTTTCATTTTCAAGAAGAAGGACTAATCCCAATTTTACTTTTTAGTTCGCTTATTGTCTTCTTAAAAGTAAATGAATACTTAGGAGGAAATGCTTTAATTGGAGCGTATATTTTTGGTGTATTATTAAATACTTTAGACTACCAGAATAAAGACAATTCACTACATTTCTTTAATAGTTTTTCTTGGTTGGCACAATCAATTATGTTCTTAATATTAGGACTACAAATGTTCCCAAGAAGTTTATGGGAGGTATTACCAATAGCCATATTACCAGCATTGTTTTTATTCTTTATTGCACGTCCTTTAGGAATTTTTCTTTCTTACTTACCGTTAAAAGAACCTTTAAATAAAAAGATATTTATATCGTGGAGTGGGTTAAAAGGAGCTACTCCCATTGTATTTGCCTTAATCCCAATTTTATCGGAAGTAAACAATGCTGATATGATATTTTATATCACTAGTTTCATTGTTTTACTATCGCTAATCGTACATCCATTTAGTATGGAGTTTTTAGCAAAGAAAGTACATCTATTAGAAGATGAATAAATTTCGCTTTGACTACTAGTACGTATAAGAATAAGGTGAATAAAAAAGGTTGAAGAGTAACTGCTCTTCAACCTTTTTTGTTATTCTAAACTTCTATGGTAAAACCTGCTTTTTCTAAGCCTTCTACTAAATGCTTTGCAAGTGATTCTTCTTTTATAAATCGTCGTATTAATAGATTACTATTCTGCACAAAATCAGGTCTCAGTTTTAAGAGTTCTTGGAGATGCTTTTGTGCTTCTTCTGTCCGACCAAGCTGAGCGTAACAAGCAGCCCTTAGAAGAGGTCCCCAAATTACTAAAGGAACATGGTAACTATTGGCCTCAACTAACGCCTTTTCATAATCAAGTTTTCTATAATGAGATAAACATTTCACACCATGAAGCCAGACAGGGAAATCAATATTGTTTAAGTAAATCCTGTCTAACAATTCTATTCCTTTATCCCACTCTCCATACAAACACAAGAAATTAGCAAAAATACCTAAACGAAGGGGAGTGTTTGCTGCTGTTTTTATACTATTGTTGACAATATGAAAGAAGCGGTCTTTTTCATCGAAAATAAATGTCTTGTAAGCAATCATTACCTGTACAATCTGACTTTTAGGATTTAAGGTATATGCTTTTTCGATTAACCTTTCACATTCTTCTTTGTCATGTTCAGTACCCATTGCATTAATGTAGACAGCACCATGTAAATTCCCCAGTAATGCATTTAAAATAGCAGAATCAGGGTCTTCTTTTAAAGATTCTTTTAGTGTTGATAAAAACTGATGATGGGAATCTTCTGTAAAGCGAGAGAGATAAAAATACCACATGAGCAAAGCTTGATCCTCTTTATAAGTGGTAGGTTTACTGACTAATAATTCTTTGTATCTTTTTTCATTGATATGCCCTGTTTCCGACCCTACGTGAGTGGCAATTTGGGCTGTAATATTTTCTTGAATATCAAAAAGGTCATCTTCTTGAAGATTGAATTTATAATGCTCTCCCCAAGTATGTGAATTGTCACTAAGGTCGGTCATATGAATGGATAACTTCGCTTGTGCTCCCATTATTTTCATATCACCTTGAATAACAAAACGAATGTTCTGAGCTTTTAATTCTTCAATAAACGTATTGTCATAATTGATATTATCAAAACTAAGTGTTGAACCTATAATTTTTATATCATCGTATTTTGATAACTGAATGGATAAATCTTGAGAAAATCCAAAGCAAAAGTATTCTAAATCTTTATTACTAGATAGGTTTTTGAAAGGTAGAATAGTGACACAAGCCTTTTCTTCTACGGGAGTATATTGTATTGTTGGTTTTAGTGTGTTTGATGTATTTTTATTTTCATCAATGCTATTTTCAATTGGCGTAACTAGAGGTATATATTTCCCTTTTGGGATATCAATTTTTAGAGGATCATTTTTTCCATCTTCTAAGTAATATAATTTCAATAACCGCCTTAATCGACCAACATTAATACGCACTAAAGCATTTTGATCAGGATCGAAACTATCTCCTTGCTCAAAAACATCTATTCCAATATTATATCCTTTCAACTGATCCGCTCTTCCTTCAATATATTCAGTCACAATATATTCTAAGAGTCTTCTCATTTTTGGTTTGTTGATAAACTCATCACTTAATGTGATTTTTTGAAGTTGTTCCTGCAATTGAGTATCGATCATTTCTAGAAGATTTTATGACTTTGATAGACGTTTACTATTAACTGTAACATACAGTTAATAACTAATATAGTTCAATATTTTTTTTAATATTTCGTGCTAATGAATATAACGTGAAATCTTATAACAAGTTTTTATAATTAGGGATTTAAAAATCAAAAATTATGATAAGATATAGGAAGATTTTATTCCTGTTGGTATTGGGAATAATACCTCATAATTCTTTCACTCAAGATATTCTATGGTTACATTATTTTAATCAATATAAGCTGTCTTATAAGTTTAGTATTGACTCAGACATAGGATACCGGGAGTATTTCTCAGAAGGGAATAGAGGACAGATTAGAAGTGGATTAAGATATGATATTACTGAAAATATGTATGTAAGAGCAGGGGTAATGCTAGTTGATGGAACACAGGTTCGTCAAGAAATACGCCCTTATCAAGATTTTGTAATTAAAACACGGTTTAATGCTTTTACCCTTTCTCAAAGAGTTCGTTTTGAAGAACAATTTTTTGGAGATAATGCACAGACAAAAATAAGGTTGAGGTATAATCCTTCTATTAAGTATTCTTCCTCTTTTGGCTATTTGACTTTTGGAATAGAACCCTTTGTTGCTTTAAATGAAAATGACTTTAGAATAGTGAGTAATCGAACGTATATAGGAATAACGAGGAGAGCCTATAAGAATATTTTTGTCACGTTAGAGTATATCAATGAAAGAGGTTATAAAAGAAACGAAAGACAGCATATAAATGAAACTAACTTGATACGTGTCAAAATAAATCATGTGATACATCCTTTGAAAGTCGGACCTTTGTTTGGGCGTAAAAAAGTAACCCTTGAATAACGAACTACTTCTCCCTCTTACATCTTCAAATATCTCATCACATTCAAAGCATCTTTCACCCCACAACCAATTACAGAAGGATCTAATTGTTATGATTTCACTTCATGAATTTTATGTGATTAAAATAAGCCTAACGTGTTTAAGTATATGTTTTTTAGGAGGTATATAACATCGTAAACAATGATGTTTTTGTGAAATAGAATATAAAGATAGACTTAACCGTAACATACGGTATATAACTAACATAGGAAGGTTTTCCTGCTCAAATTTGCACAAGATAAAACGGAAAACTATGAAAGAAGTTATCGAAAGTCTTTGGAAAAATGAGCTGAAAAGAGATTTCCCGGAGCATACTAATACAATAGAACATCTCTTTGACTCTATCGATACCATAATAGATCTTGCACGAGACTATTACTTATGTAAACATCAAATTAAAGTGTTGAATAAGGAGACCAAAGGCGATTTGATCGAAGAGTATAAAGATACTCTCCAAGAACTTCATGAAGAGTTGGACTATTTCATTAGAAAATACAGTATTAAAATTCATAAAAATCTATCAAAATGAACAAAGAAAAATTAAACCTTCTAAAGGTGCTTATATTAACCTTGTCATTATCTACTCTCGTTGGTTTTACATATACTATTAAACAGAATAAAGGAGGAAACCCTGATAATATTCCTGAAATAGCAGATGTAAATATTACTTCTATATCAAAGGAAGATGCTATGGCTCCTCATTATAAAGTAGCTGGGATTATTGGGAAGAATACTAAGTTTGAATTATTACTTCCTGATAATTGGAATGGAAAATTTGTTTTCGGTGGAGGTGCAGGCTTTGTAGGGTCGGTCATCAATCTGGCGTTAAGTTATAATGTTTTAGAAAAAGGCTATGCTACGGTAGGTACAGATACCGGTCATGAAGGTGCTAACCCAATAGATGGCCGATGGGCAGAAGGAGATATGGAAGCTATTGTCAACTTTGGACACATGGCAGTACATAGAACAACAGTTGTTTCTAAGGCTATTATTGAAGCTTTTTACAACAATAAAATTGAACATAGTTATTTTGTGGGTTGTTCTAGGGGCGGTGGCCAAGCGATGATGGAAGCACAAAGATACCCAGATGATTTTGATGGTATAGTGGCTGGAGCACCAGCCTATGAATGGACTTCAGGTTTAGCCATGGGGATGACACATAATGTGAGTAAAATGTTTCCAGATCCTAATAATTTAGATGAGCCTTTGGTAAGTATATCTGATTTAAAATTAGTAGAAGACGCTTATTTAGAAATGTGTGATGAGTTGGATGGTATCAAAGATGGAATTTTAAATGATCCAAGAGCTTGTCATTTTGATATAGAAACATTGTTATGTGAAGGTGATAATAAAGAAGATTGTTTATCACAAGAACAAATTGATGCCTTAAAAGCTGTTTACGAAGGACCACAAGATAAAAATGGAGATATATTTTATGGTTTTCCTTTTGGAGGAGAGACACATAAAGATGGATGGGCAAAATGGATTACGGGTGGATTGAATCATGTAGATGATGGAAATACATTTCATCAAGGAATTGATAATTCGTCGGAAGAAAAATTCCCTACGCCTCCAAACTATCAATATGGTTTTGGTACACATTTAATGAAGTTCTTTATCTACCAAGATTCAACATGGGATTATACAGATTTTGATTATGATACTTTCAGAGATGATGCTTTATTTATTGGTCAAACGTTGAATGCTTCAAGTCCAGATTTATCAAAATTTAGAGCCAACGGAGGAAAGTTATTGATGTACTCTGGATGGTCTGATCCTGCGATTACTTCATTAGGTACCATTGGTTATTATGAAGATGTGATTGACTTTGATGAAACAGCAGAAGATGACGTGAAATTGTTCATGATGCCGGGTGTATTGCACTGTGCTGGTGGAGATGGCCCATGGTATGTAAACTGGGTAGATGAAATAGATAATTGGGTGGCAAATGAAAAAGACCCTGAACAAATCATTGTGTATTTTATTGATGAAGAAATGAAGCCTGCAGGTTCGAGATTACTTTGTCCTTATCCTACAGCTGCTGAATACGATGGAGTAGGTGATACTCGTGATGTAAAATCTTTTAACTGTGGAAACTAGACAATTATGATAGGTATTATAGAAGTTGCATTTATTACATTCCTTGCATTACTACCCATTTCAAACCCCTTTAGTAGTGTTCCTTTGTTCTTATCATTAACAAAGGGACACTCCAGAGAGTGGTCAAATCAGCAAGCATTAATGGCCTGTTTATTTATGGCAGGGATTCTCCTTACTTTTTTATGGTCAGGAGCAATCATTATAGAATTTTTTGGAATATCAATTCCGGCCATTCGAGTAGCAGGTGGCTTAATTATTCTAAAAGTAGGTTTTGGGATGTTGAACCCCAAAGAAACAGATGAAGTTTCTGAGGAAATGAGAGAAGAGTCTAAGAAGAAAAGTGATATTGCTTTTACCCCATTAGCAATGCCTTCGATGGCTGGTCCTGGATCAATATCTGTTGTGATAAGTATGGCGGCAGGTTCAGATAACTTACCCGGGTATGTCGGTATTTCAATGGGTGTTTTACTCGTAGTATTAGTTGCTTTTATGGCACTAAGAGGTGCTCCATTAATATCAAAAGTACTTGGTGTTACAGGCTTAGATGCTTTAACTAGAATAATGGGATTCCTATTAATTTGTATTGCCTTTCAGTTCGTCCTTGATGGTATTGGTGGGTATATGAAGAGTGAATTATTCTTAGAACCAATTATTGATAAAATTCAACTATTGATGTCTTAGTAAAGGTCATCATTAATTAAAATCATGAAGAAAGTGATAAATAAAACAGTAACGTTGAAGTTCATGATATTGATTGTCGTGATCATTTGGATGACTTCAGCGTTATTCATCTACTTCGGGTTAGACACTTGGGATAAGAGAGGTGCTTTTGGTGATTTATTTGGAGCGATTAATTCATTGTTTTCAGGTTTAGCCTTTGCTGGGTTAATGTATACGATCTTTCTCACAAAACAAGATTTAGAAATTCAGAGAAAGGAGGTGGCTGCAAATAGAAAACAATTGATAAAATCTGCCAAGGCACAACAGAAATCTGAAAAAGCACTTGCCGAACAAGTAGAACAAATGAAAATTGCCTCTAGACTTGATGCTTTAAAAACCTTGATAGATTATTATAATATTCAAATTGCCAATGGAAGTAATACTGAAGTTGTAATTGAGAAGGCAAGGAAAAAAAGAAAGTCTACAATTCAAGAAATAGAAGAATTAATTGATAGAATAGATGATGATGTATTAGAATAAATAACAGAAACCAGTAAATTTTTCATAGTCAACTAACTTAGTTTTTAAACTAAACCAATGAGGGCCACCTTTCATTTTTCGTAAATGAGGTGGTTTTTCTTTTTTGTAGATGGAAGATAAAAACATTTCAATTTGAAACTTTTGATCTAAAAGTAAGTAGTACTACCCTCGGCCTTGAAGGGAAAAGCGTTAAAAATTTCATTGAATGAGCCGTTAAAAATGATTTTCATGTTTGAGCATCTCAAAACGAAGTAGTTTTGATCGAGTTTAAAATCATTTAGGCGAGAGTAATGGAATTTAGCTTTTGCATTCACAGCCTAGATTTTTTTGCTTCGTTTTTTCATCAATGGAAAAATGAAGAAGAAGGAAGCTTGAAAGCAAATCTCAGAAAATTTGTAGAACTATAGGTGATCAATTAAAACCAAAACCAACCTCCATGTAACATTTCTCATGTTACCGTTACATACAGTGTTTAACTAACATAAGAGCTGATAGAGTGAGACATTTGTAAGGTAATCTAATCAAAGAACATAATCATTCAATCATGAAAGGAACATTAAAATACCTCACTCTACTATTGCTACTCTCAGCAAGTTCACTGGCTTATAGTCAGAGTAGAGCTGACGAGATAGCACAGAAATTGCAGAATCCATTATCAAAATTATCAGCACTACCTATCCAAAATAACATCGGTTACAATGCAGATAATTCGGTGAGTTATGGTTTATCATTCCAACCAATTCATGCAACGAGTTATGATAACTTTAACCTAATCCACAGAGCTGTTATTGGTGTCAATTATACCCCAGGAATGGATGGAGGTGCTGAGATAGGAAAAATTGATGGACAATGGGGGTTAACAGATATCAACTACTCTCTTTTGTTCTCTCCTAAAACAGTCAAAAAAGTAGCTTGGGGTGTAGGACCTTCCATTAATCTACCAACAGCTACAAGTGATGCCTTTGGATCAGGACAATGGAGTGGCGGTTTATCTGCAGTACTTGTTTATCAAACTGGAAAATGGACTTTTGATAGTGTAATCAGACAAACATGGTCATTTGCTGGAGACAACTCAAGAGCAGGAGTTAACCAAATGGTATTCCAGCCACTTATTGCCTACAGTTTAGGGAATGGATGGATCATCAATACATTCCCTACAATTATGGCAAACTGGGATCATGCACAAGGTCAACAATGGACTGTACCTGTTGGAGGAGGACTCAGTAAAGTAATATTCATGGGAAATTTACCTGTTGCTATCGGTGCTCAATATTACAAATATGTGGTCAGACCAGATTTGGCACCAACACAAGAATTTAGGCTAATGGCCAACTTCGTTTTCTCTAAATAATCAATCACTTCTAATTAATAATTACAATGAAAAAGATATTATCAATAGCAGTCACTTCTTTAGTTATGTGTGGTACGCTACAAGCTCAAGAAGATAAATATATGGGAAGTCAAGTAGAAACAACTGTTCTTCCAAATGGAGGAATTGTAAATCAAGAAGCTCCTATTTCTATTGTAAAAACAATGCCTCATCAACCCAATGTTGTACAATTAGCAGACGGAATTTGGAGTATTGAAGGTTTTGCACACGTTAATTGTGGCGTTATTGAAGGAGAAAATTCTTTGATAGTTTACGATACAGGAAATGATATAATCGATGGTAAAAAGTTTTTAGATGAAATAAAAAATGTAAGTGATAAACCTGTTAAGACAGTTATTTATAGTCACGCACATTATGTATGGGGAACAACTTCTTTATTAGAAAATCAACAGACCTATAATATTATTGGACATTCAAACCTTAATAAAAACATAAAAGAAAGTAAAGGTCTTGGTTCATCTATTCCAGAATTGGCTCCAGTGTTAACGGCAAGAGCATATGAACAATTTGATATTTATACACCAAATGAAGGGGATGATGCTCCATTATTTTCGTCTCCAATAGGGAAAAATGAAAAAGGGTTTATGCAGGTAACTAAACCTGTTGAAGATGGTGAAGAATTAACTATTGACGGTGTAAAAATGCAATTTTTCACAAATTACGGTAGTGATACTGATGATTGTTTAATGGTGTATTTCCCTGAAAAAGATGTCATCTTAAACAATTTATATTGGCCATTTTACTCAAATCAATATACTTTAAGAGGGTCTATGTATAGAGATCCACTTCCTTGGATGGAAGGACTTAGAAAGATTAGAGATTTGAATCCTGAATACTTGATTAGTACACATACATTTGCCATTTCAGGAAAAGATAAAGTGGTCGAAGCAGTAACAAATTACCATGATGGTTTAGCGTTCTTATATGATCAAACACTAAGACAAACATTATTAGGAGCCACTCCAGAAGAAATGCGTCATAGCATTCAGTTACCGAAGCATCTTGCAGAGTGGCCTACCAACCAGTTAACGTATGGCGAAATGAGTCATTATCCTCAAAATATTTACAATAATGCGTTAGGATGGTACGATGGTAATGCGACTAAAATCAATACAGTTGAGCCAAGTGTAGAAGCTCAAAAAATGATTGAAGGTTTTGGAGGGAAAACCAAAATGATGGAAAACATCATTACTGCCATGGAAAATAAAGAATATACATGGGCTACTCAGTTATCAGATTACTTATATAAAGTATACCCTAATGATCAAAAAGTTCGTCAGCAAAAAGCAGATGCTTTAAGAAAAATGGGACAAACAACAGAGTCTTCTATTTCTAGATCTTGGTATTTAGGACAAGCAAGAGCATTAGAAAATAAGGTGATTATCCCTCATATGATGTTGCCGGAAGTAGATGAGGTGATAGAATCAGCACCAGGAACTTATGTGAATTTAATGAGGGTAAGAATTAATCCTGAAAAGAGTGTGAATACTAATGAAGTAATTGTTTTTGAATTTACTGATGTGGAAAATAGCCCTCAATTTGGATTACATATCAGAAATGGAGTGGCTGAATATATTGAAAATCCAACTACATACTATAAAGAAAAAGATGTAGTGATTAAGGTGCCAAGAGCATTATTTGCTAATTATTATTCAGGGAAAATTGATGCAGAAAAATTATTATTTAATAAAAAGGTATCTGTGAATACTAATAAATCAGAGGCACAGTGGTTATTAGAACAATTTGATTGGTTTGATGCTAAGGCTCCAATTTTAAAATACAATAAGGTGATCAGTAAATAACCTTCTTAATTGATAAGTAATACTAAGTAGTAGGGTAGCAATACTCTACTACTTTAAGCCAACTAAAAATAAAATGAAACAAATCACTCATGTTCTCCTTGCTATTCTATCCACTTTTATTTTTGGAAATCTAAAATCATATGCCTCAGAAATACTAGAAGAAAAAGATACTAACACAATCAATGATAGTATTCCAAAGCCAAAGTTTACCTATAATTTCTCAGGTAGAGTTCATAAGTCAATAATGATGGTGGATGATGGCGGCGGTACATTGGAAGGACCTTATGTGATGGACTCAGACCAAGCACCTTCACGGTTAAAACTAGTTGTCCAAAGTGAAAAATCATTGCCTTTTTATTTAGGAGCTAATATAGAAGTGGCTATGCAGAGTAGAAGGCCATCTCATATTACACAAGAGCAGTCAAACCCTGGTTCGGTGATTAGAATGTTGGCAAGTGAATTGACCTTTGGACATGAAAAGTTTGGGTATATAGACGTAGGATTAGGTTTAACTTCTTCTACAATGTTTCTCCATAGTGATTTAAGTGGTATAGCAAATGGTAATATCTTGATTTTAGGACTAGCCTCTCAAGGGTTATATTTTAGAGATCGAGAATCAGGAGAACTGAGTGATACTCAAATTAGAGATTATTTTTATACTCCAGATAGAATGTTAATTACAGATAGAGTACGTTATAGAAGTCCCGTTTTTTTTGATGGTTTAGAAGTACAAGCAAGTATAAGTACATCTGCTCAATGGGATGCAGCCATCAATTATTTCAAGAACTACGAACAATGGGATTTTAGATCTTATATATCTTATGAACATCAGCCTTCACCTACTTTTTCGGGTAGAACGGTTTTGGGATTATCAGGAAAACATCATGCTACAGGGTTGAGTATCTCATCTTTATTCTCAACGGCAGGCAAAATTGATGACATTAATAATTCTAACGGATATATTATTAGGTTAGGAATAGAGAGAAATTGGTGGAAATATGGTTCAACATCTTTCGTTTTAGATTATTCTGAAGGGTTTTCAATTGGTAATGAAAACGAGAAAATTGAAAGTATAGGAGTATATGCTCAACAAAAAATTAACCCTTTAAATTTTGATATTTATGCCGGAATAAGAACCTATTCAGTTTTTAGTACAGAGAAAAGTTTACTCCCTATAAAAACGTATACAATGGGTATGATTTTCACCTTCTAATAATGAGATAATGACAGATGTTTTTCAAAATATCACTATTAATATAGGTAATATCTTTTCAACAATCTTGATAATAGGTGTTGCCCTAACCTTAAAATTCTCGTTTCGACGAATATTAAATAAAACAGTAATGACGACTACTTTTCAAACAAGAAGAAAAGTAGTTATCTCTAAAGTTATTAATGTAGCAATAATTGTAATATCAATATTACTGATTTTAGGGGTTTGGGAGGTGAATTCGGAAGATTTAGGTATTTATTTGACCTCTATCTTTACAATTATAGGCGTTGCATTTTTTGCTCAATGGTCGCACCTATCTAACATTACAGCAGGAGTAATTATATTCTTAACAAGCCCATTAAAGATTGGTGATCAAATTCATATCTACGAAGGTGATGGTATCGAAGGAGCAATAACAGATATAGGGTTATTCTTTACAACTATCATTACAGAAAACAACCAAAGACTGATGTTGACCAATACAGCATTTATGCAAAAGTTATGGTCAGTGAAAATTTCAACATTAAAGTGATAATGATGTATTTCTAGTTTTTAGTAATTAGAATAAAAAGCGAATTATTGTTATTTTTAATAATAGAATAAGCATCAGGTGTTACCTAATGCTTATTTATTTTTTCTGTAAATCAGTACTTTATTCCTTTAATAAAATAGCATCAGATTTAAAAGAAAAGCCATATCGTCCAAAATTACCAATATTAATAGCCTCAATTAAAGCTTTATTTTTTGGTGTATTTTCAGCACCATATTCAACAATAAAATTGGCACCTACTCCTCCTTCTCTTTCTTGTTGTTCTACTAGATACTCTGCAGATTCTAAAGGTTTTAAAATCAAATTTTCTTTTACATAATCTCTTAGTAGTTTCCCTTTACTATCGTAATATTTTACATCAGTAACGTAGAGTGTTTCTGTTTCACTCACATTTCTTAGACTAAGTACAACGGTACAACGGAATTTAGTATTTCCTTGTTGATAATATAAATCTGAATAAGCAGATACGTAATATTTCTCTTTAAAATTTAAAGTAGGAGTCTCAGAAGCAGAAATGTAATTATGATTTCGCTCTTCTGTTCTTAAAACCAATTCATCTTTAGAAATTTCTTTTTGACAAGATAGAAAAGAAAGGCAACCTAAAAGAAGAAGAATGTTATGTAGTTTTTTCATAATTATATACCGTCTTTTTTAATGAACTACTAAAGTACAATTTTAACCTTAGACCATTCAACAATCTTGTAGTAAAATTAATAGAACTATTATAAATACATTTGATTAATATGACTACTGAAATTTTTATTAATTACCTTTCTTTTAGGTTTTAATGTTGGGGTTACTTCTCCGTTTTCTACAGTCCATTCTTTATCTAAAAGAGTAAACTTCTTTATAGTTTCCCATTGAGCAAAATGAGTATTTACTTCGTCTATTTCTGACTGTATCTTTTTATTACGTCTTTGCTTTTAATCATATCAGTTGGGTTATCAACCGATATTTTATGGATATTACACCATTCTTTTAATGTATTGAAACTAAGAGCTATTAATGCGGAGGCAAACTTTTGATTGTTACCTACTACTGCCACTTGCTCAATATAAAACGCCTCCTTAATTTTATTTTCTATTAGTTGAGGTGCAATATATTTTCCTCCAGCTGTTTTGAACATTTCTTTTTTCGATCGGTAATTTTAAAAAACTTCCCCTCAATAAAGGTCTCGATGTCGCCAGTATGTAACCATCCATCTTTTGATTTTTATGTTGTTACGGAAGTGTATACTATTGCTAGTAAATCATTGAGAGTAATTAAATTTCTATTTGAACATTGTCGAAATTTGTTCTTCGTAAATACTATTAATAACCTTTCTTTTAGGCTTTAATGTAGGGGTTACTTCACCTGTTTCTACGGTCCATTCTTGTGGAAGTAGCGTGAATTTTTTTACAGATTCCCAACTTGCAAAACTCTTATTAATGGTATTAATCTCTTTTTTAAATTTTTTAAGTACTTCAGGGTTTTTAATCATAATGGCATTATCAGTATTCTCTATATTATGCAGAGCACACCAATTTTTAAGGGTATCGAAACTAGGAACGATAAGTGCGGCAACAATTTTCTGATGATTGCCTAAAACAGCTACTTGTTCAATAAAAAAGGATTCTTTGAGTTTATTTTCTAAAAACTGAGGAGAAATATATTTTCCACCAGAGTTCTTAAATAATTCTTTTTTACGATCTGTTATTTTTAAGAATTTATTATCAATTAATTCACCTATATCACCAGTGTGTAGCCAGCCATCAACAATAGTTTCTTTTGTAAGATCTGGTTGTTTGTAATAGCCCATCATAACATTAGGCCCTTTGATTAAAATCTCACCATCTTCATTTATTTTGGCCTTAATACCTTTTAGTAAAGGGCCAACAGTACCTATCATCATGTTTTCTGAATTTGCATGGTTTACAGATACTACAGGAGAAGCTTCAGACATTCCGTAGCCTTCGCAAGCACGAATACCAGCGGCCCAAAACGAACGCGATAATCTAGGTTGTAATGCAGCAGCTCCAACATTTATATTCATAACGTGACCACCAAGTGCAGCTCTCCATTTAGAAAAAATGAATATATCGGCAATTTTATGCTGAATTTTTTTGACTACACTTTGTTCCTCTCTAGGGTTATACGCTAATGCAAAATTTAGTGCCCAAAAGAACAATGCTTTTTGGAAACCTTTTAAATCTCGACCTTTTGCCACAATACTATCATATACTTTTTCTAATAATCTTGGTACAGTACAGAATACATGTGGTTTTACTTCTTTAAGTGCTTCGGCTACTTTTGCAATATTATCAGCATAATAAATAGAAATACCCCAGTTTTGATAGCTATATAAACAAGTACGTTCATACACATGAGATAACGGTAAGAAGCTTAATGCTCTAGCATTTCCTTTTTCTACTGGTAAAACTTCAGAAGCTGCAATAGCATCCGATGTAACATTCTTATGCGAGAGCATTACACCTTTAGGTTGTCCTGTTGTTCCTGAAGTATAGACAATAGTAAATAAATCGTTCTCAGATATGGTCGACTGAATTTTTTCAAGGTTCTCATTAGTTGTATTTCCTTGAATAGTTAAAACAGCTTTCCAATGTGTGTAATTTTTTATTTCATTAAAAGTATAAATCTTTTTTAATAATGGTAGATCTTCTAGAATAGGAGTTATTTTCTTTAAGATCGCTTCCGACTCAATAAAAGCAATTTTAATTTCTGCATGATTAAAAATATATGCGTAATCTGTGGGAGTTATAGTAGGGTAAATAGGCACTACAACAATACCAATTTGTGCACAGGCAATATCAATAAAATTCCATTCAGGTCTATTTTCTGAAATAATAGCTATTGCATCTCCTTTTGTGAGTCCGTAATTAAGTAATCCTTTACTAAGTTTATTTACAATATTAATTACATCATCTGTGGAATAGGATTTCCATTCTCCATCTACTTTTTTTGCAAAGCAGATATCCAAAGAATTATATAGTTCTTTTTGTTGATATATAAAATCAAAAACTCTAGTAGGCTTCATCAAGCAGTTTTATAATGGTTAATTGTGTAGTGTGGTATTAATAATAATACTCATTTTTTTAATCTAGTAGGCAAACTAAAAAAGAAATAATTTTATTAATGATGATTTATATTGGAATATTAATTTTAAAATAGATAATACTATGAAATATAGAGAGGATTATCTCTAAATTTATGGCTTGAATAAAATTAAACTAAACTACACAAAGATGTCGGACTTTGATAAGAAAGCCCACTGGGAAAATATTTATACTACTAAAGCATTAGAAAATGTTAGTTGGTATCAACGTATCCCGATAACTTCTTTAGATTTTATTGATAGAGCTACACTAACAAAAGATAATGCAATAATTGATGTTGGAGGAGGAGACAGTTTTTTAATTGATCACTTACTTGACTTATCCTATACAGACTTATCTGTTTTAGATATTTCTAAGCAAGCTCTTTTAAGAGCTCAGAAAAGATTAGGGGCAGAAAAAGCTGCAAAAATTAATTGGATAGAGGCAGATGCATCAAACTTTAAATCGCAAAAGAAATTTGATCTTTGGCATGATCGTGCTGCCTTTCATTTTTTAACTGATGAAACAGAGATCGAAAATTATGTAAAAACTGTAAAGGAACTTATAAAAACAGATGGAATAATAGTTATAGGGACGTTTTCTGAAAATGGACCAACAAAATGTAGCGGTATTCCTATTAAGCAATATTCTGTTACCGAATTAGCAAAAGTATTTGAAAAGGATTTCGAGTTGATCAATACTCAAATAATTGATCACAAAACACCTTTTAATACAGTTCAGAATTTCTCATTCTGTTGTTTAAGGAAAAGATAAAATTATAGAGGAAGGTTCGATGTTTAGGCATTGAACCTTTTTTTATTTAGGTAGGTTTAATTGAAGTTCAGAAATACCATTATATGTTTTCAGAAATTCAATAATGTAATGCTCTTTTCCTTTTAAATAATCTGCTAGAGGCAGACCTATTTCGTGATTTTTTATTAAACCAGCATCTCTTAAATCGTCCCAATAGACTTCTTGAAAAGCCATTGCCCAAGTTTTAAAATTACGTTCTTGAATATATCCAGAATATAATTTTTGAACAGCCTTATGTCTGTGATCCATTTCAATTTTAGAGTATAAATCCATAACGTCAGATTCTTCTCCTTCAAGAATTTGAATAAATTTATTTTCTATTAATACAAGTAATCCTGTTAATTTTAAATTGATATTTTTTGCTCTACTGTGAATTAAAATATCCCTTAAAATATTATCATCGAGTACTTCGTTACGTGTACTCACATAGCATAGACAAAACATAGTTATACTTACAATTGGTTAAAGTAAACTAACTCTTATTAATAGTTATTGTTTCTAAAAGTATAGATATATTTAATAATGTAATTATTCGAAGAATCTTTTTAATCTTTTGAATGTGATGGATTTAGTTGTTATATTTACACTAATAGCAAATTAAAACACTGTGTATAAATCTCTTCTTCTTGTTTCAAGAGTTGGGATAAAAAATTACCACTATGACTTACGAAGGATTACTTATAATTGTACTATGTATTATGATTGTTGTGACGGTCATAAAAAATTCAAATTTTACTCTACCAACTAAAAATGATCCACTAGTATTAGAATACAGTGGTTCAAAAAAGATTTTTTCAGTTGAAAAAATCATTCGAAACAAACTCGTTTTGAAGAACAAAGATTGTGGTTATGCAGAGTTGTATACTGTGGATAACAAACCAGTTTTAATTCAGAACGGTATCGCATTTTTAGTAGACTCAATAGAGTAAATCAAAAAGGCTGAAATTTAGTTTTCAGCCTTTTTTTTACATTTTCTAGAAACTAAAATTTAAACCAGCATTTGCCCCTAGCCAAATTGAAGTTCTTGTTCCTTTTGCATTTGTATGATCATAAAATGTATTGTCAGGAATATCTAACGTTCCTGCTGTTTCATTTCCATCAACCTTTAAGTCTGAGATATAAACATTTAAAGAAGGACCTGCAAAAACACTTATTTTTTTAGTTAGTTTGAAATGTACATTTAGGTCAGCTTTATTTAATAGGTTTAAATCCTGCTCATAATCTCCGTCGTAGGCTAAATAATTTGATGATAAATCAAGAGATAGATTAACAAGTTTTCCAAATTCCATCATAGAACCAAATCCAAGTCCATAACTATAAACATCTTTTGAATTGTGTTGTGTGTAGCCTCCTTTAAAAATTGTATAGAACTTTTTAGTACCCATTTTAAAATTAATATTACCCCAAATTGTAGCATCAGCAGCAACTTCAACAGCATAATAGCCACCTTTTACAATGTTTATTAGTCCAATAGGAGTACCTTCAGTACCATTTGTGACAACATTAATTAAACCAATCTGCGTACCTTTTAACGAGTCGGCCGTATTAATTAACCCAATTTGAGCTCCTGTCATTTCACCTCTAACAGTATTTATTAAACTGATTTGAACACCGTTCATATCTTTATTGGCAATGTTTGAGATACCAGAAATTTGACCTCCATTACCACTTTCATTCGTAAAGTTGCTTATACCAGCAATATGCAATCCATCCATATTTTTTGATGCAAAATTATTAATACCTGCACAAACAAAACCTTTTGATGTACCTTTAGTGATATTGGTTATTCCAGCAATCTGTCCACCTTTTACATCTCCTTTATTAATATTGGCAATGCCACCAAGTTCAAAATAGTGAACACCACTATTTATTCCCCATAGTACATTAAATGAATAATCATTACTATAAGTTGTAGAAGTTCCGTTAGTGCCTACGGGGTATAAAAAAGAAACTTGATATGCTTTGTTTTGAAGACTGTCTTGAGCAAAGATAAATTGAGTACTCAAAAAAGAAATGATTAGGTAAGCGATTAGATTTTTCATAAATGATAGATAATTTAAGTGTTCTTTTAAAGATTTATTTTGAATACAGATGCATTTATCGGTATTCTCTATTAAGACCCTTAAGAAATAATTTACCCCTATCTTCTTTTTTTAAAAAAAAACAAAAAATACATATATAATTGATTGTTAGTTACTTATTTTTATTTTCTATATTTTTGTTTAAACAAATTTTGTCTTTAATTTGGAAAATATGATTAAGACTAATACATTTGTTTAAACAAATAAAGTAAAGACAAATATTACATTTAATAATATGGAAAATCAAGCAGTAGTAAACGCAGAAATAGTATCAGAAAGTAAAGTAACAATGGGAGTAAGGTATTTACTCGCTTTAATGATGATCGTTTTTGGAGCAAATAAATTCCTTCAGTTTTTACCAATGCCTCCAGCAAACGATCAGGTTGCACAGGTATTTGGATCACTTATGTTAATGGGAATTTTACCAATAGTAGGTATTTTAGAGGTAGTTGGAGGTGTTTTATTAGCACTTAAAAAAGCAGTACCTGCAACATTAATTGTACTTGGAGCTATCGGTTTTAATGCTGTATTATTTCATGCTACTTTAGATCCCGCTGGTATTGGTGGAGCTATTGGTTTTACTGCAATGGTAATTTATTTAGCCTATGTTTATAGAGCTAAATTTACACCATTATTCAAATAAAGAATTCTGCAATATACATATACATTGAAGTTCTTAATTGAACACTCAATTGTCATTCAAAATTTAAATAGTCACTTTTTAATTAAGGTGACTATTTTTTTGTAAATTCATTTTCTAACTATTTTCAAAAAAGCTAAAACTATTTAAATGAAAAAGCTAACGCTATTGGTAGCAGTCTTAATGCTATGTATCTATTCTTATGCACAAACTACCCAATCACTCTATACTTTTGATTCACTATCTAAAGAAAATCTTCAACCATTAAAAGAACTATTAGGAGATACTAAGTATGTCCTTTTGGGAGAACCAGATCATTTTCATGGTAATGTATTTACAGCAAAAATTGAAACAGTAAAGTTTTTGCATGAAGAAATGGGGTTCGATTTGATTGCATTTGAGAGTGGCTTTTATGATCTAGAAAAAGCAAATGAGGAAATTAGAAAAGGGGAAAATGCAAAGCTTGCATACCTTAAAAGCATATTTAATATATGGAATCAATCAAAAGAATTTCATCCTTTTTTAGATTATGTAACAGAGAATATAAGTACTCTTCAAGTAATTGGTTTTGACCAACAGTTTAGTGGTCAATATGCTGAAGAGTTTTTTGAAAGAGATTTCAAACCCTATTTTTCTACTGAAGAAGCGTTTGAACAATGGATGGCTATTATAACTCCTGTACTTAATTATGAAGCAGATGATAAAACAGAAAAGTATGAGCAATTTAAAAGTATTAATGAGAGTGTTATACAGGAATTAAGAAATGCTAAAACGCCAATTAAAGATGATTTATTACTTACATTAAATCATTTAGATAGAGAGTTATATAACCATTATATCAATAAATTATATGAAAAAGATGAAGCGACTTTTAAAGCATCAGATAATAATTTAAGAGATGAAGGAATGGGGAATACCTTTTTATATTTAGCAAAAAAATATCCTTCTAAAAAAATTATTGGATGGGGTGCAACTGCTCACTTTTCAAACCAAATAGATGTATTAGACGAACAACAGTTTAAATCATTTAAGCCAATGGGAAGCTATATTAAAAGAGCACTTGGAAAAGAAGTCTTTATTTTAGCCTATACTGGAACTATAAATGGAACAGTAAAACAGCAAACAATAGAAGAAGATTTTTTAGCACAAGGGCATAAATATGGTTTTCGTAAAGTATCAAAAGAAGACGCTAAAAGTATTTCTTTAGAAGTTGATACTGTTGCTTTTAAAGGAGATTGGACAAAAGTTGTAGATGGTTTTTTCTTTTTAGATAGTCTGACTAAAGATCATTTCAGCTTATATGACGTTGGGGAAGAAGGTATTGTAATAGAGAAAGAGAGTTATAAAGGAATAGATAAAACAACTAGTTTTTCATTTCAGTTAGAAAATGAAGCGTCGGTACTCCCAACCTATTATTTAAAAGATAAAGCTTCTTTTGAGAAACAATCGGGAATAATTTATGATCAGAAAACAAAAAACGTAATCCCTTACGCAAATATTATTACTACAAAATCTAAAAGAGGATCATCTTCTAACAAAAAAGGAGCCTTTACAATAGGAGTACCTTATAAAGAAGATTCTATCACTTTTTCTTCTATTGGTTATGAACCTATTACAATTGCCACTTCAAAAAATGATTTAGAGATCTATTTAACCCCTAAGGTAGAAGAAATGACTACGTTGACAATTTCTAGTGAACCTCTAACTGCAAAGAGTATCATGAAGAAAGTGATAAAGAATATTCCTAAAAATTATACTCAAGAGGCTTATACAAGAAATGGTGTATACAAAGGATATTTTACTAGCCGAAAAGATAAAAAAAGATACTATAAGGAAGAAAGTGTAGAAGAATATGATAAAAATGGGTACAAATTTGTTATTCTATTTCCTTTAAGGTACATAGGTTTTATAAAAACAAAATCAGCAGTAATTTCTGAAGTAGATAGCAAAGGAATAAAAGAATTAAAGCCCAATACAAACTATAAAAAGCAAAAGCGAATGTATAGGTTTAATCATGATCCTATAAACGCAAGGCATAATAATTATTTGAACTTATCTAACCTTAAACATTATAATTTTGAATTTACAGACATTGAAATTATTGATGATAAAGAAGTCTTTGTTATTAAATTTGAAGCAATAAATTTGAATTATAAAAATACAATTCATTTAGATGTAAAGAGTTATAAAGGAGTTATTTATATAAATGCTGAAGACTATGCAATTTTAAAAATTAAGTCTACCGTTATAGAGCATTTAGAGAAGTATAATGACAAAGGATGGTATAAAGGAGTAGAATTTAATGAACTAGTTTCTTTCCTCAAACATGAGGTTACTTATGAGCAAAATAATGACAGTTTATATTATTTAAAATCAGTAATCCAAGAATCAAATGATCCTATTGAATATGATTTTATATCTTATGACGCTTATGATAAAAAAGTAGGAAAAAGAGAAAAGGAAGAAGGTAAGGATATAAGGTATATTTATTAAATTAATATTTGTAGGTAAATCAACTTTATAATTTAATGAAGAAAATCAAATTGTGGAGTAGAATTATATGTTACAATAAACAAACCTACAAAATTACCATTTTAACATATTTTCAGCCTTAGAGAGCTTGTTTTAAACGTCTACTTTTGTGGTGTAATAAAAAAACATCCAAAACACAATCATTAAACCTATTAAAAAAGCTGTTATCAATTAGATGACAGTTTAGATTTAGTGACCCAAGTATTTTTCATTAGTAAAATTAACTTCATTATGTATTGAATCAGAATAATTCTCAACGCAATTTCCAACCTGTATTAAAATTTGACAATATTAAATCAGTAATAAGAATTAAACCTAATGCCAAATTTATTTATCCATTAATTATCATTTTCTATAGTTTATTTGTTACAAATATTTATGCCCAATCCAAATTTAAAATATTCTATCAATCAAAATATGAATTTGGATTTAGTAAGGTAAAAGTACTGGAACGATATAGGAACAGAATAGGTTTTTCACAACAAAATCTAGCCACTTATATTGGTCATGATCTAAGTATCTTTGATAAGAGTGAAAATAGAGAAAGATTTAAATGGAAGATTGATTATACTCTATACCGAAGAAAAGCGAATCAAATTCGTATTCAAAATGAACTAAATTTTGATATTCACTCAAATAATTCTGTAGGAAATATAACTCTTTATCATCTATTGGATTTAAAAAATGGTTTTAGCATTTTGAATGAATGCTATGTTTATTATCTGGACAACGAAGTTTTTAATATTGGTACAGTAGAATGGAAACCTACTTTTAGGTGGAAAAGGAACATCCATAAAACACAATTTTATATTGCTTTGAAACCTCCAATTCTACAAATTAACAATACTAGTAATCTTGAAGATCGAAAATTAATAGTAGATGGTAATTCAACCGAACTAAATTTTGGACTAAATAAATTGATCTTTAAACAAGTGAAATTTGATATAGGTTACAACTTTTTATATGATTTTGAGGATCAATTTTCAGGACATAAAATTATTTTTTGTCTAAAAGGTACCTTAAACTAATCTTATTCAAAGTAATAGTTAGTGTAGTTTTAGGAGATTAAGGTAATGCTTAATCATCAAAAATAAATCATGAAATTTCTTTCAAAATATTGGTTTATAGGCTTACTTGTCGGTTTGCTGTTTATTTTCTTAGGGTTATATATTTTTATAAACCCACTGATAAGTTTTGCTAGTATGGCACTACTTAATAGCTGCTTAATTATTTTTAGAGGTATCAATCAATCATATTATGGTTATGTATCATTTAAGGATAATAATAAGGATAAAGCTACTTGGAATATTTTTATAGGAATTCTTACAATTATTCTCGGAGGAATGTTGTTGTTTGATACAGCCTATGGAATGGACATATTGCTATTATATATTGGTTTCTATGCTATATACAAGGGTTTAGAACAAGTTATTCTGGCTTTATCAAATAACCAAAAACTACGATTCTTATTAATTTTTGGTGGTTTATTCAATATCATTTTTGGAGTAATAGCCATACTATTTCCTCCAATTGGTGTTCTTACAGCCACAACAGCTATAAGCCTGACTTTGTTTTTTATTGGCACCGCAGAAATCATTACTTCATTTAGAAATCTAAAAGGATAATTTCCTTAATCATATATTCTCAACCTTTTATAAATAGCAATTATTAGCGTATAGTTATAATTGTTAGTTAATCCTAAATTATTATGAAAAAGACAGTATTTAACACAGAAAACTTAAATGAAATGCCATGGTTTAATCATGGTATGCATCTACAAGAAGTAAAAGAATTTTTTAGAGTTACAGGCATATGTGACCATACTTCAAAACATGTTCAGAAGTACCCTAACGATCCAGCAGGACAAGCAAAGCAAATACTAATTTATATGGAAGAAGTATTTACACAAGCTGGTTTCAATAAAAATAATATAATTCATATTGATTGGGCTGTAACAAAAGAGGTTTCTCAAGAACAAGCATTTGAAACATTGAAAGTTTGGGAAGATTATATATCAGATATGGACATGAAACCGACAGCAGGTATTTGGAAGCATGTGGATAGTTTAATTCACCCTGATATGTTGGTAGAATTTGAACTTATCCTTGCAAAATAACTTATTCTCATCAACTCTTTTATTATGGGAGTAATTTTTACTTCTGTAATAAGAGAGTTGTATTTAATAAATAAAGTGTATAAATGAAATACTTTTAATGTATATAGAAGAGTAGTTTTAGTGTTAAGCTATAAATATTTATAATATGAAAGAAGTAAAATATTATACTGATATTAATAATTACATTAAAGCCATTGGAGGTATTCCATTAATGGTTTATAAGGACTTTTATTTTGTAAAGTTTGAAGATCATGAAGTAACTAGTACAGGGCTTTGTTATAAGCACGATTATTTTGAAATTACTTTAGCAACGGGTTACAAAGCAACATTTTCAATTAATGAACAAATAATAGATACTCAAAATAGTCATTTATTTTTTGCTGCACCAGGGAATATAATTACAATTGATATTGAGGAATTAGAAGAAGATTCATGCGGTTACTTAATTTTATTTAATCAATCCTTTTTATCTGGTTTTAATGACATCTATAATATTTATAAGAACTTTCCTTATTTTAATTTTTTCTCATCATCAGGCTACACTTTAGATATTCAGCAGATAAAGCTATTTGGTGATCTATTTGAGAAAATTTATAGTGAATATGATATTATTAGTAATCAGAATATTGATATTATTAAATCGTATATAATGGTATTATTGCACACAGCAAAAAAAGAATTATCCTTAGATTCTACTGTGAATGTATTTCAAAATAGATACGATAAAATAACGTATGATTTTGAAAGAATAGTTATTGATACAACTAAGAAATATAGAACAATAGACTACTATTCAGAAAAATTACATATAAGTTCTATATATCTTAAAGAATGTGTAAAAAAATCTACGGGCAAAACACCTAAAAATATTATTAATGAGTATGTCTTGTTAGAAGCAAAATCGTTATTACAACAATCAACTCTACAAATTGACAATGTTGCTTACCAATTAGGTTTTTCTGACCTTTCTAATTTTATTAAATTCTTTAAAAGACATACTCAAAAAACACCTAAAAGTTATTTCAGTTAGTTGCTTATACCTTAATTTCTTCAATTTTATCATCCCATTTAATAGCTTCTTCTCCCCAAGAAGAAATCATATCTAGAAGAGGAATTAAGGTTTTTCCAAAATCGGTCATACTATACTCCACTTTAAGAGGAGGCTTATCTGTGGCAATAACTTTTCTGTTGATAAGGCCATCAATTAGAAGTAAAAGATATTATAATTGGGAAAGAAAACGAGAAATAGTAAGGTTAAATAAAATAATAAATTTTAAGTTGTTAATTTTAATATAAATTTGTGGCTACTATTACTAATAAGACTAATTAATTACTAAAACTTAAAAACAAACATGCAAATTAAAACTGTTGTATCACTATTATTGAGTCCAATGTTTTTCATCCTTGTAGGATGTAATCAAGAGGCTCTTGAGATTAAAATCAATCGAGCAGGTACTTTACTTATTTCTGCTGAAAATGTAACTCAAGGAGAAGTATCTGTTGGTTATTATAATAACTATCAAATATTCGATAGCTTAGATGAAAATGGACAGTTCCAGACTGAAAAATTATTAGAAGGTAATTATGAGGTTATGGTTTCTACTGAGAAAGATAATTTCACTTTTATGGATAAAGTGATGACTCAAGTTATTGCTGATGAAAATATGATGGTTCAATTAGATCCATTAAGTAATTATGGTGCTTTTAAAGTAATGACAATAACGTCTTCATATGATTATAATACTGGTATGTATGTATCAGATACATTATCAAATGTAAATGTAGGGTTAATATCATCAAAGAAAATGGCAGATTTATCATCTTATTCAGATGACGATATAATACAGGCTTTACAGAAACAGGGAACAACAAACTCATCAGGAATTATTGAGTTTTCAGGACTTCCTTCTTCTAATCAGAAATGGGGTAACTCTAACGGTACAATTGGTTACTATATTATAGTTCTAAATCGAGAAAAATCTAAGATATTAGTTAATTACAATCAATACTCTTTAGAATATCAAAAAACTGAAAGTATTACAATCCAAATTCCAGAAGATGATTTAGAGGAGTTATAGGTTAATATTTTTATAAAAAATTTTAAGTCTTATTAGTAAAATAGATGCACTTATTATTAGTGTATTAAAACATAGTCATTATACAAGAGGTGAGTTGTAAAAAAACTCACCTTTTTTATTTTACAACTTCAATTTTATCATCCCATTTAATAGCTTCTTCTCCCCAAGAAGAAATCATATCTAGAAGAGGAATTAAGGTTTTTCCAAAATCGGTCATACTATACTCCACTTTAAGAGGAGGCTTATCTGTGGCAATAACTTTTCTGTTGATAAGGCCATCTTCTTCTAATTGTTTTAACTGCAGACTTAAGGTTCTTTCGCTTATAGTCGGAATTGTTTTCTTAATTTCATTATATCTAAGTGTATTATTTTTTAAATGAATTAGGATGACGGTTTTCCATTTTCCACCAATATATTTCATTGTAAGGCTAGTACAACAAGGGTATATTTTATCTTCTACTTTAAACATGTATTTGATATTTTTTGGTTCTATATTTATAAAATTAAGTTACTATCAAAAGTAAAGCAACTTTATTATGTATTGTTTTGTAATTGCTTGTTTTAAACCATTGTAAATAGTTGTTAAAAATAGATACTTACATTTGTGCCCGTTATTGCCTTTAATTAAAGCACTACTTATGTTTGTAACTATCAAAAGTAAAGTAAATAATTTATCACTTTATTATTAATATAAAAAAGTGAACAAGTCACAATAATTTCTTTTGATGGAAACAATTTTAAGAATTTTAACGTTGATAAGGTCAACACAAAAAAATACAAATATGGAATTTATTGAAGTAGCAAAGTCTAGATATACAACAAAAAAATATGATGCCTCTAAAAAGGTAAGTGATTCAGATTTAGAAAAATTAAAAGAAATTTTAAGATTAAGTCCTTCTTCAATAAATAGTCAGCCTTGGAAGTTTACTATTGTTGGAAACCAAGAGTTAAAAGAAAAATTAGCTGAAGCATCTTATTTTAATGCTCCTAAATTAAAAGATGGGAGTCATGTAGTTGTTTTTAGTGCTGTAGATAACGTAGATAAATTCGAAAAAGACATCAATGAATACCTTCCAGAAGGAGCTGTTGGTTATTTTAATACAATGTTGAAACCTCAAGGTGAAGATGTAATTAAAAATTGGTTCTCGGATCAAGTTTATTTATCAATTGGTTATTTCTTATCTGCAGTAGGAGCTATGGGGATAGATTCTACACCTATGGAAGGAATTGATAGAGCAAAATATAAAGAAATTTTAGGTCTAGAAGGTTATCAGCCATTAGTAGCTGTAATGATTGGTTATAGAGATGAAGAAGATGGTAATCAACCATCAAATAATCCTAAATCTAGATTAGATATAAATGAAATTGTGGAAGTGAGATAATTAGTTTTCACATTATAAAAAAGCCACTTTAAGCAATGCTGCTTAGAGTGGTTTTTTTTTGTAAAAAACTATCTGTATATATTAGATTTCTTCAATAATCAGTTGCTGCTGTTCAACAATAAAATTAAAAGACAAGTCTGACAATGTTTTGTCATTAATAGTCGCCCTCTAAGCTCTATGCTTCAATCTAAAGGAATTAATTTGGATGTTAATCCATTAGCACTATAACATTCTTTGAGTTCTTTTACTTTATTAAAAGGAGTGTTTTTGATTAAATAGCTTAAATAATTTTGTAATTTGATGGCTTAAACTAAAACACTAACAGTATGCAAGCTTCTCTAAAATTATTAGCATTATTTATTTTAATTTCCTCGAATTCATTTGCTCAAGATCTTCTCAATAGTACTCGAAGAAGTCACTATTCTTATATCTACCAAGTGACAAATGATGAAGTAGAAAAGATTTATAAGTGATACCTTAATGAGGAAATTATTATTGATAATAAACTGGTATTATGCAAACAACACAAAAAATAGATTTTCCTTTTAAGTCATGGAAGAGGCTATATAATAAGTTTTCTGATAAAACGTGTAGCTATGAGTTTTTGAAATACATAATTTCCGATACAGATTGTGATTATAGTTTTGAAATTATATATGAAGGGGTGAAAATATATATTAGAGCATTAGATATCGAGTATGCTAAATATAAAGGTACTCACTTGGGTAATGGTAGCTCTAAAGATAAGAATTTCGAAATTTGGATAGAGATTGTTGAACCGAAACAAACTTTTCATTTACATAAAAGAATCTCAATCCTTAACTTCTTTAATAAGCTGATTGGAAATAGTATTGATGTATCAAAAAGTAGATTTTTAGAAGGATATCAATTAAATGGAGATAAAAAATTTACCCCATTAACTCCATCTCTTGAATTTATATCAGACTTTACTGGAAATTGTGTGATTTTAAATAATTTTATCGATCCTAAAACGGCAAAATATTACCTTGTTTTTTCAACTTTAGTTTGGCAAACAGATTATGATAAAATCTTAAAGCTCATAGATAATATGTATAATCTTTATAAGTCTTATCAAAAGGTTATAAATGATTTTATTTATGATATAGAAAACTAATACTCTATCTAGCAAGAATTATTCTTGATGCATGAAAAAAGTTTGAAGACTATTCATTATTGTTTATTTAAATAAATGGTATACTAATTTATAAAACCCTTATATTAAATTAAAAAAAGGATAAATATTATTATGACAACAATAAAGTTTCCATTAAGAGAAGTTATACTATTCAGTATTTTATTATTTCATTTTTGTTTAGAGCTTAAAGGACAATCAATAAAAGTAGATTGTAATGATTTTCGTTATGAAGTTGGTGATTATGTTACTATTGATAATGAAAGATATTTGATTGTAGATAATAAATCACTTAAGAAATATATAAAAGAAGGAAATGATGTTACTTATGTAATAACCTCATGTGTTACGGATATGACAAAACTTTTTTCAGAAGTTAAAGTTATTAATGGCTCAATAGAGAAGTGGGATGTTTCAAATGTCACAAGTATGTTGTATATGTTTGAAGGAATTGAAAATTTTAATCAAGATATATCAAAATGGAATGTTAGCGAAGTAAGAAATATGTATGGATTATTTAAAGACCAGAGCATATTTAATCAGGATATATCGGATTGGGATGTGAGTAATGTAACTCAGATGAGTTTAATGTTTAGAGGAGCAATTTCCTTTAATCAGGATATATCGCGATGGAATGTCAAAAATTTAAATGCATCTAGTTATATGTTTTTTGGGGCAAGCTCTTTTAATCAAGATATATCGCAATGGAATGTAAGTAATGTAACTCATATGAGAGGAATGTTTGATGGGGCAAGTTCTTTTAATCAAGATATATCGCAATGGGATGTATCAAACGTGATAGTGATGAGTCAAATGTTTCGAGGAGCAAGTTCTTTTAATCAAGATATATCACAATGGAATGTAGAAAATGTTAAAGAAGTAGTAGGGATGTTTTACAATGCAACATTTTTTAATCAAGACCTTTCTTCATGGAAATTATTAAAAGTTTCAAGTATGCAAGCTATGTTTCTTGGTGCAGAGTCATTTAATCAAGACCTTTCGAATTGGGATTTATCGAATGTGGAAATAATGCGAAATATGTTTAGAAATGCAGAGTCTTTCAATCAAGACATTTCATGTTGGGATGTTTCAAATGTTACAGATATGTATGCAATGTTTAATGGAGCTACTACTTTTAATCAAGATCTCTCAAGTTGGAAAGTAAATAATGTAACCTTTTTTGAATTATTTGATGTTGGCACAGCTGATGAGTGGTATGAAGTTTTAAAACCTCACTTTAAACATCAATAAAAAAGTTTCATTTATAAATTATTAAAGAAAATTTACAACCCCATGACTTCAGTCGTGGGCATAAAAAAACGGCCTCCCCAATAAAGGAAAGGCCGTTTTATATTTTAAAAGAGGAGTTTATTAAACTAACTCTTGTGCTTTTACAACAACAGCGTCCAAACCATTAATATCTTTACCACCCGCAGTAGCAAAGAAAGGTTGTCCACCTCCACCGCCTTTGATCTCTTTTGCAAGAGCTTTAACGATATTTCCAGCATGTAAATCTTTAGCTTTCACAACTTCCTCGTCAATCATAACAGCTACTTGAGGTTTCCCATCAACATCTGCTGCTAAGATTAAGAACATACTGTCTACAACAGCTTTTAAGTCGTAAGCCAATTGCTTTAATCCTTGAGCATTTGGTACAGATACTTTCTCTGCAATAAAGTTGAAACCGTCTTTTGCAATAGCTTTAGACGCTAATTCCGTTTTTACAGCTTGTAATTCTTTATTACGAAGTGTTTCTACTTCTTTAGATAAAGCAGCTTTTGTTTCTACTAAATCTATAACAGATTTCTTAGGATCTTTTGATTTTAAAAGCTCTTTAATCTCTTGTAATAAAGTAATCTGACCATCAACAAATTCTTCGGCAGCATCTGCAGTGATTGCCTCAATACGACGAACACCAGCAGCTACAGAAGATTCTGCAGTAATTTTTAATAAACCAATCTGACCAGTAGCAGCTACGTGAGTACCTCCACAAAGTTCTACAGAGTAGTCTTTATCAAAAGTAATTACACGAACAAAGTCACCGTATTTTTCACCAAATAAAGCAGTAGCACCCATGTCTTTTGCTTCATCAATTGGTACGTTGCGTTGCTCGTTTAAAGGAATATTCTGACGAATACGTTGGTTAACGATCTTTTCAATTTGTGCTAACTCCTCCGCTTCTACTTTTTGGAAGTGTGAGAAATCAAAACGTAAATGCTTATCGTTTACCAAAGAACCTTTTTGAGCAACGTGCTCACCCAATACTTCTTGCAGTGCAGCGTGTAGTAAGTGTGTTGCAGAGTGGTTGTTCTCCGTTAATTGTCTACGGTGAGCATCTACTTTAGCAAGAACAGGAGCAGAAGGATTACTTGGTAATTTGTTTGCAAAATGAATAATCAAATCGTTCTCTTTCTTTGTATCGAAAATAGCGATTGTCTCTTCACCAGAAACTAAAATACCTTTATCACCAACTTGTCCACCACTTTCTGCATAGAAAGGAGTTTGATCAAGTACTAATTGAATGATTGTTTTCTTTTTCTCTGTTACTTCGCGGTAACGTAAAATTTGAGCATCAGATTCTAAAACATCATAGCCTAAGAATTCAACTTCATCGCCCTCGTTTACATCAATCCAATCTCCTTTTTCAGAAACCGAAGCAGCACGAGCTCTATCTTTTTGTTCTTTCATTGCTGCATCGAACCCAGCTGTATCTACAGTGAATCCGTTTTCTGAAGCAATTAGTTCAGTTAAATCTAGAGGGAAACCGAAGGTATCGTATAAAGTAAATGCTTCTTTACCAGCAATAACTTTGTCAGAACCATCCATAGCTTTTTGAAGAATCACTAACCCTTTTTCTAACGTACGTAAGAAAGCAGCTTCTTCTTGCATCACAACTTTTTTGATAAAGTCTGCTTGAGAAATTAACTCAGGGAAGATTTCATCAAATTGTTCTGAAAGAATATCAACTAACTCGTACATGAACGGTTTAGTGAACCCTAAGAATGTATAACCGTAACGAACAGCTCTACGAAGGATACGACGAATTACGTAACCTGCTTTGTTGTTCGATGGTAATTGACCATCAGCGATAGCAAAAGAAATTGCACGAATGTGGTCAGAAATTACACGAATTGCAATATCGATTTTCTCATCTTCACCATAAACTTTACCAGATTTAGCTGCTAAAGATTGG
This sequence comes from Flammeovirga kamogawensis, assembly GCF_018736065.1. Classification (GTDB taxonomy): domain Bacteria; phylum Bacteroidota; class Bacteroidia; order Cytophagales; family Flammeovirgaceae; genus Flammeovirga; species Flammeovirga kamogawensis. The sequence continues at coordinate 2,924,980 of NZ_CP076128.1, read as the reverse complement.
ATCATTGGTTGGAATACGTCTGTATCGTAGTTCGATTCTTTTTTCTGAATCGCCATACATAAACGTTCAAATCCCATACCTGTATCGATATGTTTGCTTGGAAGAGAAACTAAAGAACCGTCTGCTTTTCTGTTGAATTGCATGAATACAAGGTTCCAGATCTCTACTACTAATGGGTGGTCTTCGTTTACTAAAGTTAAGCCATCAATTTTAGCTCTTTCTTCATCGTTACGAAGGTCAATATGGATTTCAGAACAAGGACCACAAGGACCAGTTTCTCCCATTTCCCAGAAGTTATCTTTTTTATTGGCAGGGATAATTCGATCTTCATCAATTAAACCTTTCCAAATATCTATTGCTTCTTGATCTAGCTCAGTACCGTCTTCTTTATCGCCTTCGAATACTGAAACATATAATCTATCTTTTGGCAGACCGTAAACATCTGTAAGAAGTTCCCAAGCCCACTCAATAGCTTCTTTCTTAAAATAATCTCCAAAAGACCAGTTACCTAGCATTTCGAACATAGTGTGGTGGTAAGTATCAATACCTACTTCCTCTAAATCGTTGTGCTTTCCAGATACACGTAAACACTTTTGAGTATCTGTTACACGTGTATTCTCGGCGGCTTTATTTCCTAAGAAATAATCTTTGAATTGATTCATACCTGCGTTTGTAAACATCAAGGTAGGATCATTTTTAATCACAAGTGGTGCCGAAGGAACGATGGCGTGCTGCTTGCTCTGGAAGAATTCCAGGAACGTACGGCGAATACTTTTTGCGTCCATGTATATCTCTCTACTGAGTAATTTTAAAAATTTTGTTTTTTAACGGTGCAAAAATAAGATAATTATCCAATCTATATAATAATGTATCTTATGTATATGCTGTTTATAAGTATCTTTTAAAGAAAATTTGTGATTATAGACCAAATTAAACAAAAAAAAGAGCCAACCTTTTGAGATTAGCTCTTTTAAATATATCAACAAAAATAATTATTGATTATATATATTGAGAATTAGCTCTCTTATTACAAGTGCTAATTTGTCTTTATTATTTTCAAATTCTATCCAACCATATTTATTACTATGATTAGTAAAAACGACTGTTTTTAATTCATTTTTAAAAATCATAACATCTACACCTCCTACATTAACTTTACTCGCCTCTCCAAAATTTGATGTAATTTTGTTTAAATCGGCATTAAAATCACCAGCTCCAATAGTATCTACAGATGCAACAAATTTACTTTTTATTGTTGTATAGATGCCATCTGCAAATGATGAGGTTGCCGAAAAAAAGAACAAAAATAAGAGAAAACTAGTTATTAACCTTTTCATAGTAATAATAATTATGTTGATATTATACTATAAAGACTATTTAGGTTAATAGGTAAACAATTACCTTTAAGATAGTTAACAGAAATTATTCTAGGTTATATATATTAATTACTAATTCTCTTAAAGCATTACCCATATTTATATTAGAAGAACTTTTAAAAGCTATCCAACCATATTTATTGATTTCTTTTGCAAAAATTAATGTATTTCCATTGCCTTCAAAGATGGTTACATCCACTCCACCAGCGTTCACAGTTTTTATTTTATGCATTCCTTTAGTCACTTTTATATATATTGATGAAGGATCACCTTTTGAAATGATATCATCAGAGCAAACATAACTAGAATGCATTCTTTTGTAATTGTATATATCATCAGCAAAACTATATAGGGTTGAAGTAAATGAGATGATTATTATAAGAAGTATCTTTTTCATGGTAGAGAATCGTTGATTTAGTATATTTTTACGATTTGAGTAAAAATTAGGATGAATGTGTTTAGAGTTATTAATTCTAGTGATATTTTAGGTGTATTGATATATATCTGAGTTGATTAGGGTATTAATATTATACTGAATTTTAGCTAAAGGTTTGTAGCAAAGTTGATTTGAAAAAATCTTCACTATATTTGTTGCACAACAAAACATCTCATCGTGTGTGTTTTTAAACTTCATAAAGAGGATAGAGAATTCAGAATAATATTTGTACCTTCTCATAACAATCCCTTTATCAAGGTATTACTAACAAATTATATCATAATACAATGAAGACTTTTGAAGTCCGTTTACCATATTCTATCCTAGAGCCAGATACATGTTTTTCTACAAATGATCCAGATTGGACAGAGTTAGAAAAGTGGATTATTAGAGGTAAAAAAATAGGAATAAATACTGTTTTGGTACCAATACTATGGAAACTTGTAGAAGGAGAAGGTAAAGCTTCTGACAATGTAGACCATCATATTCAATACAATTGGATATACTACAGAAGTATGATTAATAAACTCGTAGAACACGATATAAAAATTGTGGTCGAGTTTAATTTTCAGATGATCAATAATTACGAAGAGAATTACTTATGTACTTTGCCTGATTGGCTATGGGGTAAACTCATGGAAGACAATGAGGAAATAAAGTACTTAAGTCAGCTTAAATATGTAAATAAAGGTGGGGGTAGTGCTCAGGAGTCTGTTTCTTTATGGGCAGATCATTATGTACTTCCTTACTATGAAGAATTAGTTAGATCTTTCAAGCATAATTTCTCAGATATATCAGGTCGATTTATTAGGATGCTTATTTCTACAACTCCGCAAGGAGAGTTAAGTTACCCTATTAATGAATGTGCTTTCCCTAGAAGAAACATGCAATGTTATTCTCCTACAGCAATGGAGGATTTTGACAATTATGTTCGAGAAAAATATGGAGATTATATCTCTGCAGGAGAAAAATGGGGAGTAGAAGTAACAGATAAGGAAAGCTTGTTTGTTTATTTTAAAGAAAACGATGTACTCCAAGGGCGTAAATATTACGATACCTTATATGGAAATGATGTAACAGAATGGTATAACCACTCTTTAACAAATCACGGAAATAAGTTATTACATATTCTTCAGAATGTATTTTCTGATGGTGGCTTTGAAGGGTCAAGATTATGTATACGTTTATCTTCTGCTTATGCAGAGAAAAACTTAAAAAATACCCCTCATCTTACAGAAGTAGGTGCAGGGATATTATCATTAAGTAAAAAGGTTGATGTTCAAAAAGCATATACTACATCTTTAGATCATTTATCTGAAGGTATAGATAGAGGACGTTTACGTTTTATTATTCCTACAAAAAGTAGAACAGAATATAAATCTGATTCAGAATACGCATTAAAACTAAAACACCTATTAGAGTTTGGTGATGCGGATAATATTAGTTTCATTTTAGAAAATTCATCTACAGAAGGAATAAACTCTCACGTAATATGGGATACTTCTGAAGAATGGTTATTTAGAAATCATAGCTTACACGGCTTGATTGTAAATAACATGAAAGCATTATTTGATACAACAGGAACAGGTAGTGCTCGTTTAGGTGAACTAATTAGAAAAGTGAAGTTTAAGGATGATCATATTGAAAGAAAACAAAAATCTTTCCGTGTGATGGGACCACTTCATGTAAAAACACATAATGCAAAAAGATTACTGCAAGATCAGGATTGGATAACTGTTTCAAGACAGTTAGATAAAATGAGAGAAATTGGAGTAAGTGCAGTTTCTATAGATATTTGGTGGGGACTTGTAGAAGGTCGTCAGTCGAATGAATTTGATTGGGAATACTATGATAACATGGTAAAACTTATTGAATCTAAAGGGCTGAATTGGGTGCCAATTTTATCATTCCATCAAGCTGGAGGTAACGTAAATGATGATTTTACGCAAATGATTCCACTTTGGATTTGGGGTAAAATTGTTGAAGAAAATTCGAACCTTAAATCTATCGAAGATTTACAATATGTATCAGAAACAGGAGATGTAAGTGTAGAATATGTGTCTTTATGGGCAGATACCTATGTAATACCTTACTACGAGCGTTTTATGAAAGCATTTAAGCAACGTTATAAAAAGTATGCTTGGATGACAGATGAAATAAATATTAGTCTAGGACCTGCAGGTGAGCTGAGATACCCTTCTTACAACTCTCATGATTGGGGAGATTATCCAAACCGTGGTACATTACAATGTTATAGTAGATTGGCTGTAGAAGATTTCCAACGCCATATTGTAAACATCTACGGTAGTCTAGATTACATTAATGAAGTTTGGCATACAGCGTATGAGTCAGCAGAAGAAATTCCGATGCCAGATGCAGATGAATTATTTAAAAATAATAATTATTCTACATCTCGTTATGGGCTAGATTTCTTTAACTGGTATAACGAAAGCCTTGCTAAACATGGTAATAAAGTAATTAGAAGAGCAACAGAAATCTTCACAGATGAGTTTGAGAATGTTCCTGTAGGTTTTAAAATGCCTGGTATACACTGGTTAGTTAGTGATCCTAATCAGCCTCGTGTAGCAGAAATTACTGCAGGTTTAATTGCTCCGTATCCAAATATTGATGCATCAGACCGTGATGAATATACAGAGATGCTGAAGAAAATTATTGACAAAGACTTTAAAGATAAAGTAGTACTTCACTTTACTTGTTTAGAAAAAATGAACAAGGACTGGGAAGGGTACTCTAGAGCTGAAGATCTTGTAATGTGGTTCTCTAATGCAGCTAAAAAATTAGATATTCAGGTAATGGGTGAAAATGCACTTTACCATGAGTTGTATTCAGAATCAGGATGGGAACAAATAGAGAAAGCATTAACACGTACAAATACCAGTTATTCTGGTCTTACAGTACTAAGAATGCAAAACTTATTCTCGGATAATAACTTTGCAATTGAGAAATATGCGGAGTTAATCAATAAGTTGAGATAAGAAACTATATAACAATAAAAAGAAACCACCATTAATAGATATATTAGTGGTGGTTTCTTTTTATATTCATAGTGTTATAACCATTATGGATTTAATAATTACTAGTCTATTTTTTATTAGTATTAGTTTCAGTGTTTTGCAACAATAGAATTTATATATATTATGGAGATATCACCTTTTCAGATTGCTTTAGAAGCTTGGGGAAATATATTTCAAGGGAAACTTAGCAATGATACAACCATTACTTTTGATAATGCCATTGGCAAAGGAACAATAAAAGGTTTTCAGTGTAATGAATACATTGAAGTTTTTCGTTTCAAATTAAACCTAAAGCAGAAAATTACTTCAACAGGTAAAAGTTTAAGTGAAATATCATCTTTTAAACCAATATTTTTTGGAGATCCAGACGATAATAAATCACTCGGAATTGACCAAAGTGAAAATCAAGAAGAAAATCATGTTTCTCTAGAAAGTTTTCCGATACTCACTCAAGGAGTTTTTGCTACAAATAATAAAGATTCTATGTCATGGGATTTTACGCCAAATAGAGATATTCATTTTATATCAATTAGAATAAAAGATACTCATTTTAAAAATTTAATCAATAAGTCTGATAAGGTAAAAGAGGTTTTTAATAATGATAAACCTTATTATGTGTTTGAAGAATTTGACCCTATAATGCATGGAATGTTTTGGCGTATCTTTTCTTTTAAAGACAATGAGACATATGAAAATGATTTAGTACATGCTTGTGCATTGCATTTGATTGCTGTTTTCTTTTCTAAAATTCATGAGAGAGAAGAATTAGCAGAATCTAATAAATACCCTATAAACACAAAGGCGGTATTTATGGCTCGAACAATTTTGAAGAAAGAATTAAACAAGCAAATACATATTGATGATTTAGCAAGAGACTGCGGTTTAAGTGCAAGCAGGTTAAGAGCTTTATATAAACAGGTTTTTGGTATAACAATACATCAATTTCATCAGAATGTGCGTTTAGATGAAGCAAGAAAGCTATTAAGAGAAGGAGAGAAGACAATGTCTATGATAGCAATGGATTTAGGCTTTTCTAGTGCAAGTCATTTTTCTGCAGCATTTAAAAAACAGTTTGGTTATACCCCAAGAGAGTTCAAAGAAGACCTAAATAGGTAAATTTATATATTAAATTATACTATAAGGAGATGTGATTTTTCACATCTCCTTATTTTTTTTACAAAAGTTATTTTTTGATGTTTTTTAATCATTTAATGAAATTTAACATAGAATTATTCCCGTTAACCTAGCTATCACTTAATAAAACAAAAAATGAAAAAAATTAATTACATCGTTCTAGCGTTAGCATCATTATTTTCAATTACATCTTGTAATACAAATGATGAATATCCAGATCAAGTTTCTGATTATGATACAGTAATCACAAATAAAAACTCAGATTATAACGATAGCTTCTCTACAGCAAAAACATTTAGTGTTCCTAATTATGTAGTCCATATTGGAGAAGATTCTTCAGAAGGTTATCAATTAACATCTACAGATGAAATAATCATAAATGAAACAATATTAGAAATGAAAGCAGCAGGTTATACTTTCATTCAAGAAAATGAAACAGATAAGCCTGATTTAGTTGTTCTTCCTTATTCTTTTGATAATACAGTTGTTGGTTCTGTTACAGCTTGGCCAACTTACGGAGACTGGGGTGACTATTGGGGTGGTTACTGGGGTGGCTACTGGGGTTGGAATGATATGTATCCAATGGGTGGTTACTATCCTTTTTATGGTTATCCAATGACATCTTATTATTCTTACGATCAAGGAACGGTAATTCTTGAAATGGTAGATAATAGAAAAGCAGTAATGGAAGATGGTGAGAATCAAGTTCCAGTAATTTGGCAAGGCATCTTAAATGGAACAGAAACAAATTTAGTAGATAATCAAAATCGTATTAAAAGCGGTATCGATCAAATGTTTATCCAATCTCCATACATCTTAGCAGACTAATTTATATCCAACTTAAAACATTAAAAACATCAATCATTATGAAAAACATTAAAAAAATATTCCTTGCAGCATTATTAATTGTTTCAGGTTTATCAACGGCATCGGCTCAAGACCTTATTGGAATTTCTTATAACATGGCGTTACCATCAAATAGTAGTACTATTACAGATGCATCTTTTAGAGGTGGTAATTTAGAGTACAGACACTTCTTAAATGATAATTTATCTGTTGGTGCAAGTATTGGTTTTAATTATTTCAATCAAAGTTTTGGAAATAAAACTTTTTCATCAGAAAATTCAGCAATTTCAGGAGAAACTTATGAGAATGCAACATCTTTATCAACACTAGCAACAGCTCATTATTATTTAGGTAACCTAGGTGGTATTAGACCTTATGCTGGTATTGGAATTGGTGCAGCAGGTACATATTTCACAAGTCAAGTAGGTGGTGTTGCTGTTTCTGATCAGTATTGGGGATTTGCTGTAGCGCCAGAAGTTGGTGTTATTGTACCACTAGGAGATGCAGGAGTATCATTATTGAGTAACGTAAAGTATAATTATCAAACAGGTGCTCAAGGATATGATAGCGTAGCGTATTGGGGTTTTAATATTGGTTTAGCTTTTGATTTCTAAATCTAAAAAATAAAATACATCAGAAAGACAGCTTTATGGATAACGTAAGGCTGTTTTTTTATGTTTAAAAAAATATAGACAGAGTTAGATTTATAGAATAGAGTTATCTTTTCTAGTCTAGAAGTGTAGAGTAAAGTTGAGATTATATAATTTAAAGAGTCGTGTGTAAAGTTATTGTTATTTTACATTTGTAAAGCTAATACTAAAATATCCTAAATCAAAAGAGTTCTTTAGTTTTCAAAAACCTTTGTGTAAAAAAAAACACTTGAAAATTTTCAAGTGTCTTTCCACAGCTGGTTAATGTTACTGGTGTATCATGCCATACAATAGGTGACTAACCTATGATTCTTTACCCAATAACTAATATTCATTAACTGTGCCAATAGTTAATTAATATTAGTTAACTATTTGATAATAAGTATTTTGGTTGGTTTTTTATTGTGTGCCAATTTTATATTTGTTTCATTTTGAAACCACTTTTCCATAATATGGAAAAATTACAATCTATTTTTGTGTTAATTGTTTAAATATTCAATTTCAGTATGACGAATCTCATTTTGAATCAAGAAATACGTATGTATATTCGCAGCTGATTATTAAAAATTACATTCAATAAAGAATCATAATATCATGAGACAAAAAATTGTAGCAGGTAACTGGAAAATGAACCTTCTTAAAGAAGAAGCAGAATCATTAGCATCTGAAGTAGTAAACATGGCAAAGGATGAAACTCCTTCTGATGTAAAAGTTATTATGTGTACTCCATTTGTTCACTTGAGCAAAGTGAAGTCATTAATCGGAAATTCAGCAAATGTATTTGTTGGTGCACAAAACTGTTACACTGAACCTAAAGGTGCTTTTACAGGAGAGATTTCTGCTCCTCAATTAGCTTCTTACGGTATCGATTATGTAATCTTAGGTCACTCTGAGCGTCGTGAGTATTTTGGTGAATCTAACGAAATGTTAGCAACAAAAACTGATGCTGTTTTAGCAAACAACATGCTTCCAATCTTCTGTTTCGGAGAAGTATTAGAAGAGCGTGAGGCTGGTACTCAAAAAGCAGTTGTTGAAAAACAATTATCAGAAGGTTTATTCCACCTTTCTGCAGAGGACTTTGGTAAAGTAGTTTTAGCATACGAGCCAGTTTGGGCTATCGGTACTGGTAAAACAGCATCTTCTGCACAAGCTCAAGAAATGCACAAAGATATCCGTGATATGGTTGCTGCTAAATATGGTCAAGAAGTTGCAGATGCAACTCCTATCCTTTATGGTGGTTCTGCTAAACCAAGTAACGCACAAGAATTATTCGCTCAACCAGATGTTGACGGTGGTTTAATTGGTGGTGCTTCTTTAGCTTCAAGAGACTTCATCGATATCTCTAAATCATACTAATTGATTTAAGGTCGAAAAGATAAATCGTGTTTTTAAAAAGGTTGTCTTCTAGTAAGTCAACCTTTTTTTATTTTATCAAACCCAATAACTTACTATATTACTAATGTTATAACTCTTCTATCTACAGAAGGTCACTAAACTATTTTTTTCATGATTATGCCTCGTCTATTAGTACTATTCATTTTTCTAGTTCCTTCATTACTCTCTTTTGCTCAAGAAAAAAATAAAAAGAAGCAAAAGAAGGATAAGTCTATGATGGGAAAAATTCAAGCAGATTTAGAAGAACAGGAATATTACGAAAGAGATAGTACTGTATTTTATTTTCCTAATTGGTCGCAAGGAAATGTAATTTTAAAAACAGGAGAACAATTTATAGATGTACCTGTATTGTATGACTTACAGCACGATCAGGTAGAAATTCTGACAGTCCAATCGTCTTCTCTTTACGGAGGAATGGAAATTTTAGACACTACAATTGTTACTTTTGAAAGCCATACAATAGAAAGCTTCAAAATGATTGAGGTCAATTATGATGAAGACGGAACGGAAACAGGTACAACAGATTTTAATTTTATTAATGCTGATATCTATTTAAGAGAAGGGGTACCTGCTTTAGGAATTTATCAAGAAATATTAAAAGGAGATTTAAGTTTACTTGCTTACCCTTATTTGTTAAAGACAATAATCCGACCTAATACAACTTTTGATGAGGAGCGTTTGAATAATGAAGCAAGGGGAGTTCATTCTAACCCTCATAAAAATGAAGTGTTATATGACTATGCTCTAAAAGAAAAGCTATACTTCTTAATTGATAATAGCCACCTTCAACTTGTAGATACAAGAAAGAAACACCTATTAAAAGTTTTTGTTGGCAAGGAGTCAGAAGTTGCATCTTACATTAGTAAAAATAATGTGAACTTCAGACAAAAAGAAGGTTTAATTGAGCTTATCAAGTATTATAACTCAATGTTGTAATTTATTGATTAACAATCCATTCTTTTATGTGTTCAGCAACATTTTTCCAACTTGGTTCAAACATAAATGCATGTGCCATTTTCTCAAAAATCTTAGATTCATGGTTATATAGAACTGCTGTTTTTTCTACATCTTCAGGAAAAATAATCTTATCATCTCTAAAACCGATATGATACATTGGGAAGTTTACTTTCTGAGGTTCAATATCAAAGTTTTTTAAACACATTTCTAACATTGCACGAATGGATTCTCTCTGTATATTTTTACTTACGTGCATTTGAACTTCTCTACTTGGAGGAGTGGTATAAATACCTTCTGGAGCTTCAGTATTTATAAATTTCCAAAAAGGGAATAGCGTAGATGCAGCAAATTTCCCCCAACTAATTGGATTAGAAAAAAACGAGGATGTCATGGAATTTAAAATGCCATAAGGAGGAACTGCAGCCAATAAAATAGCAGCTTGCAAAGAAACTCTTTGTGCTACAAGTTGTGTAACTAAACCACCCATAGAGTGCCCTATAACAATAGGTTTTTCATCTAATGAAGTAATAAGGTTGATTACATCATTGGTATAAATTTCTAAGCCATAAAGGTTGAGTAAAACTTTATTTCCATTTTCTCCATGTCCACTTAAGCTAATGGCGTAAGTATCATATCCAATTTCTGAGAAATACTCATAAAAATTACCTTTCCAAGCTTCTGCATTAAATAATGCCCCATGTATTAAGATAATTGGGTGCTTAGATTTTTTATCTTTGGCAGGGTTAAATAATGTGGTTGATGACATTTTACAAAGTTAATTGTTAAAATGAAAAAGGCCGAACGTAGTTTATACTAATCGTTCAGCCTTTTGTCAAAGAATATTAATTCTCGTATTTATCTTTAAACTTTTTGTATAACATAGAATGCTTGTTATTTAAATCAATTGCTCTGCCATCTATAAATGCATTAGTTATTTTACTTGTTTTCATATCGAGTAAATCACCTTTACTAACAATAATTGTTGCAGATTTTCCAACCTCTAAAGTCCCGAATTTCTTCTCAACCCCTAGAATTTTAGCAGTGTTAGAAGTAATCATCTTTAATGCTTCTTCTTTATCTAAACCAAAAGCTGCAACGGTTCCTGCATAAAATGGTAGGTTTCTAGAATTTGAAGCACTCGAATGTGTTAATCCAACTAAGATTCCTGCATTTTGTAATAATGCTGCTCTTTTGTAAGGTAAATCGTAAGCTTCTTGTTCTCTTTTAGGTAATGAATGTACATCTGTAAGTAAAACCGGAATGTTATTCTCCTTTAAGAAATCAGTAATTAACCAAGCATCTGCACCACCAACAATTACAATGTTTTTGATGTTGTATTTTTGAGCCATTTTTACTGCTGATACAATACTTTTAGCCTCGTCTACATGAATAAAAAGTTTCTCTTTTCCAGAGAATAATTCTTTCATTGCTTCCATAGGAAAATCTGGTAGTTTGATATCAGTAGCTTTGCTATAAGCTTCCGCATCCATTAAAGTATGCTCAATTACTTTTACATATTTATGGTATGATTTAGATATTTGTAACCCTTTTTCTGGGCTCGTCCAACCTGGAGAATAATATTTTCTTGGCCAATGTAAATGTTGACCATCGTTTTCTTGAACAATAGCATCTTCCCAGTTCCAAGCATCTAGTTGAACAATAGAAGATCTACCAGAGAATATTCCTCCTTTTGGCATTACTTGTTCTATTAGAATACCGTTACTTCTAACAGTAGGAATAACATGAGAATCTGTATTGAAAGCAATTACAGAACGAACTTCTGGGTTTATCCTCCCAGTTTCATAGTTATCATTTGATGCACTTACAGCCTCAATTTCTACAAGTCCGAGTTCTGAAGTAGGCAAAATTAAGCCCGGGTATATTTCTTGCCCATCAGTATTAATTACTTCATAACTAGCATCAGAAAAGTCTGTCCCAACATAGGTAATTACTCCATCTTTAAAAGCGATAACTCCATTCTCAATTACTTCACCTTTGCCATTGTGTATTAAGGCTCCTGTAAGAAGTATTCCTTTTGTTTGATTTTTTGCAGGAGAAGGAACTTGAGCCATAACTTTAATGGATAGACTAAGTATTCCAATCAATGCAATAATTAATTTTATATTTTTCATTTTAATCTTCTTTTAAGGGTTAGTCAAGGTGTAAATAATCGCAATGCATATGTTGCTCAATTTTAGGAGCTACATCTTTTACTTTTTCACCTGCCTTTTCTGCAGCTTGCATTTTAGCAACTAACCTTGCTCTTTCTTTCTGCATCTCTTTTTTAAGTTGCTCATCTTTTTCTAAAGAGAAATAGATTGTACCATCAACTAAAGTATAAGTAGGTTTTGCATAGATTGAAAGAGGATTATCTGACCATAAAACAAGGTCTGCATCTTTACCTACTTTTATTGAACCTACTTTGTGATCTACATGTAATAATTTTGCGGGATTTAGCGTAACCATTTTCCATGCTTCTTCTTCGCTCATATCTGCATATTTTACACTCTTTGCAGCCTCTTGATTTAAACGACGACCCATTTCGGAATCATCAGAATTAATAGCAACAGTAATCCCTTGAGATGCCATTAATGCAGCATTTTGTGGTATTGCCTCATAAACTTCAAATTTATAAGCCCACCAATCAGAAAAAGTAGATGCACCAACACCATGCTTTTTCATTTTATCAGCTACTTTATAACCTTCTAAAATATGAGTGAAAGTATTTACTCTGAAATCAAAACTATCTGCAACTTTCATTAGCATGTTAATTTCTGACTGCACATAAGAGTGACACGAGATAAAACGTTCGTCATTAAGAATTTGGGCAAGTGCTTCTAATTGTAAATCTTTACGAGGTTTAGGTCCTTTACCATTATATATTTTTTGAGCGTCATTATATACTTTTGCTCTGGTAAAACCATCTATATAAACAGCCTCTACACCCATCCTTGTTTGTGGAAAACGATTTGACATTGGCCAGCTTGAACGTTTTACATTTTCGCCTAAGGCAAATTTTATAAACGGTTTGGCATCTTTAAAAATCAAATCATCTGGGTTAGTTTTTCCCCATCTAAATTTAATTACGGCAGATTGTCCACCAACAGGATTTGCAGAACCATGTAATAATTGTGCAGAGGTAACACCACCTGCTAATTGACGGTATATATCTACATCGTTAGGGTTTAGTACATCTTCCATTCTTACCATAGATGACATTACAGCAACATCATTTACACTAAATAATGCAATATGAGAGTGTTCGTCAATAATACCATTTGTAAGATGTTTGCCTGTACCATCAATTACCTTAGTAGTTTTACTACCTTTTAGATTATTTCCTACTTTAGCTATTTTTCCATCTTTAATAAGTACATCAGTATTTTTTACAATACCTTGTTCTTCATTGGTCCAAATAGTTGCATTTTTAATCAAAATAGTTTCTTGCTGAGCAATTTCTTTACTACCATAAGCACTAAAAGGGAAAATGATATCACCTAATTCTGGATTAACTTCTACCTCTTCTTTTTTCTTTTCTACTTTATTTGATGCAGATTTAATAGCAGTCCATTTTAACCAACTTCCATCTGCATTTTTACCTTCACCAGAAAAGTTACCTTCGTTATTTGCCCAACCAGAAAGTCGGATTGAAGTTGCTTTTTTTGTAGTATCAGATTTAAATGATAAAGAAAGCATACCGTCTGTAATAGCTGCTTTTGTATCAAGTTTTAAAGAGTCGTTTACGGTAACATTCCATTTTGCAGATGTATTATCTTTACCTGTAACTTTTAAGGTATAAGTACTGTCTGCAACTGTTAAAGTGTATTCTCCTCTAAAATCGTTTGTATTCCATGCTTTAGCGACATAGCGTTTACCACGGATCCAGTTTTCAAGTACATCACCTTTTTCTGTAAATAGAGGTGCAGATGTAATTATAAAGTTGGCTATTTTACCTTTTTCTATGGTGCCTAAACGATCTGATGAATTTGTGTAAGAGGCAGGGATTGTAGTTAAAGCAGCTAACACTTGCTCTTCTGAAAGCCCTCTTTTTACTGCTAAGCGAATATTTTTAAGAAAATTAGCTTTGCTTGATAAATCAAATGCTGTGATAGAAAAACGAATGTTTTCTTTAGCCAATAGCGATAAGTTTGAAGGAGCTAGTTCCCAATGTTTCATCTCAGAAAAAGTGGCATTCATTGCATCAATTGGATCATTTACATTTAATGCTTGCGGGAAATCTACAGGAAGAATTAAAGTAGGGTTGATCAATTTTAAGGTAGCAATGTCTTGGTATTCATCGCCATTACCAACGTAGATATACTGTTTTTGAAATTCCTTAGCAACCTTAGCAGCTCTTTCAAGATCAAATAAGTCTTTAGTAGCAAAAAATTGAGTATAATTCTGAGATTGGTTGAATGCTTCTAAAGTAACATCTGTAAATTTTTCATGACCAATACTCTTATACCAGTCTGCGTCATAATAAGTTTGACGAAGTAGGGCAACATAACCCATAGTAGATACAGGATACATTTGTTTAGAAGATCCTTTATCAAAAGCTAAGTGTGCACCAACTTTTTCAGAAAGCATTAATTCGTTTGCTTTACCATCGCCAAAAGTAACTAAGGCTGATGTACCTCTTGCAATACCATCAGGCAAATAAGTTAATGCACTACCAAAACCAATTGATCGCATTTCTTTTGCAGCTTTACTTTCACTTTTAAAAAGTTCGGCAGCGTTTGTATTCGCCTTTATTGCATCGTTAGCATTGTATGCTTTTGGATTTTGCGGACCAATTTTTTCAGGTTCACTCCAAGACCAAAAATTACCTTTTTCTACCTTAGGCATACCATAATGAGTATTTGCATCTATAAATGAAGCATAAATATGTTTACCCTTGACATTAATTTCTGCAGCACCTTTTGGTACAGAATTACCTTCTAAAACAGATACAATTTTACCCTCTTTAATAACTAAAGTGGCATTTTGTAAAGTTTGAGTTGGTGATATGTGAACTGAAGCGTTCGTGAAAGCGTAATAGTTACTTCTGTCATCCCTTACACCATTTATTGTAAAGTTTTCTTGAGCTAACAGAGTATTACCAATACCGAATAATAAAGCTATTATTCCGTAGATAAAATTATGTTTATTCATTTTGAAATTTAGATTGAACTGGAAAGTTGGTCGCTAACTTAAAGAGTATTAGTCGGAAACAAAAAGAAATTAGATTTATTATGGACTTGATAAACAACAAGAATAAGAATTAGTTATCATTTAAGAGGTATCTTTATTTGGTAACATCAAAAGTATAATAGTTTATGAAAGTCTTAATTACAGGAGGTTCTGGTTTAGTTGGTCAAGAAATATCAAATAAATTGATTGATAAAGGGCATGAAGTACGTTGGCTATCGCGTAAGGAAGATCTAAATGCAGAAATCAAACGGTACAAATGGGATATTAAGCAAAAACATATTGACCCAAGAGCTTTTGATGGAATTGATGCAGTGATTCATTTAGCAGGAAAAAGTGTTGGGGAAGGTAGATGGACAGAAAGTGCAAAAAAAGCGATTTTAGATAGTAGGGTTGAATCATCTACATTATTAATGCAAGAAATAAATGCTTTAGAAAAACCTCCTAAAGTAGTTGTATGTGCTTCGGCAATTGGTATTTATGGTGATAGAGGAGAGGAAGAGTTGGATGAGTCTTCTTCTTTTGGAAATGATTTTCTAGCAGATGTTGTGAAAGAATGGGAAAAAGCGGAAGATATGTGCACAACTTCTCGGTTAGTGAAATTAAGAATTGGAGTAGTTTTAACAGAAAAAGGGGGGGCATTGCCTAAGATGATGTTGCCAATTAAACTTGGAATTGGGTCTCCTATTGGTACAGGTAAACAATGGATATCTTGGATTAGCTTAGAGGATCTATCTAATTTATTTATAACAGCTATTGAGAATAATAAAATAAAAGGAGTTTATAATGCAGTTTCTCCTAATCCAGTAACAAATGAACAACTAACAAAAGCGATTGGCACAAAACTTTGCCGACCAATCTTTTTACCAAATTTACCTTCATTAGTCTTGAAATTAGTATTAGGCGAAAGTTCATTTTTGGTATTGTCAAGTGCTAAGGTAAATCCGAATAAACTACAAAAGATAGGTTATAATTTTAGAGATGTTATTATTAATGATGCTCTTAATTAAACTATAGTTTAATTGTTTATTTTATTGGTTTCTAATTACTTACTCTTATTGTAGTGTTAATTTTATCTATGATTGCAATTTTCTTATTAGAAGTAGAACTATATAAGGTAATTAAATATTTTAAGATGAAATTATCGACTAATTAACTAAATTTAATAAAGTACACTATGTTATAAGTTAGTAACTAAAATAGTATTCAATCATAAAATTAGAACCTTCTTAACCACTATTTATTCAAAATTAAATACATTAAAAATGATCCTTTTATTTAACTCCACTTAAAAACAAACCCTGAAAAGGTATTGTAAGAAAAACCCCAGAAATAACCCTAAATCTATTGAAGTAAAACTGCATTACAATTTTTAATTCAACGCTGTTTACACTATTTAATTTTAACCCAAAACTATTTTTAAGGATATACTACATGTCTATTTTACTTATTAAGTAGAATAAACAGCGAAATAGTGTATTGTTAAATTTTACTGCATTAGGGATTTCTTAAACCCAAAAATTAGCTCAATTACATGAAAAAGAAAATACTACTACTATTTGCTCTTGCAATGAGTATAGCAAGTGCATATGGACAGGAGCAAAATGTTACAGGTACTGTAACAGATGCTGGAGCCCCATTACCAGGGGTAACTGTAATAGTGAAAGGTACAACGCAAGGAACAATTACAGATTTAGATGGTAATTATTCATTAAATACTTCATCTGATGCTGTTTTACAGTTTAGTTTTATAGGATATACATCTCAAGAAATTGCTGTTGGTAATCAATCAACAATTAACATAGCAATGGAACAAGATTCAGAGCAGTTAGAAGAAGTAACTGTAATGGGATATGCAAAACAAGATCAATCTTCTAATGTTACAAGTGTCGAAAAAGTTACTGATATCGTAACACCAAACGTTGCCAATTCATTACAAGGTAAAGCAGCTGGTGTGAGTATGACTGCACCTTCTGGTCAGCCTGGTGCTAAGCCAACTATTAGAATACGTGGTGTAGGTTCGATTTCCTCAAGTCAAGAACCTTTGTATGTAATTGATGGTATGATCATCGATAATACAGATATAGTAGGAGCCAACCAACAGTCTGAAAGAGATCCAATGTCTTTATTAAATCCTGAAGATATTGAAGATGTTAAAATCTTAACTGATGCAGCGGCAACAGCTTTATATGGAGCAAGAGCATCTAACGGCGTTATAGTTGTTACAACTAAGTCTGGAGTAGAAGGAAAAACTCAATTTAACTTGAATGTTTCTGCAGGTGTTGCTGAATTATATCAAGGAAACTACGAACCAATGAGAGCAAAAGATTTCATTGAGTTTCAAAAATATGGTGATGTAGATATTAATGGTGATCCGTTTACTACAGATACGGATTGGATTAATGAAGCTTTTAGAAAAGGAGCAGTACAGAACTATCAATTAACAGCTTCAGGAGGTACTGAAAAGACAAAGCATTATGTAAGTCTTGGTTATTATAATCAAGATGGTATATTAAAAGGATCTGATTTTGAAAGATATTCAGCTAGAGTTAATATGGATAATCAAGTAAATGATAGATTATCATATTCAATAAAAACAGATATATCTTATATAGTGCAAAATGATGCATCAGATGGAGCACTTTTCTCTTCTCCATTAATGACTACATATATGTATCCTGCTATCATTGCACCTTATGCAAAAAGTGGAGATTTAAAAAGGTCTGTTGATGGTAACACTTATTTAAATCCATTTTTAACGGCAGATGAATCCGGATATGATAATTATTATTATTCTATTGGAGCCAACTTCCTTAGTGATTTAAAATATAATTACAGAAGAACGAAATCGTTCAATGCAGGTTTGCAAGGAAATGTGAAATATGAAATAGGTAAAGGTTTTGCAATCAAATCAAATAATGCTGTTCGTATTCAAAACACAAGATATGATTATTATACCGCTCCAATATCTTATGATGGATTTAACGGACCAAATGCTGCAAATGGTTCAGTAAGTAATACATCAGCATTTAGTTCATTAATTACATCAACAAATCTATTGACTTACAGTAATTCATTTGGAGATCATACGGTAGATGCTATTGGTGGTGTCGAATTACAAAAATATGATGCATCGAATCAATATGGGTATGGTGCAGGAGTACCATTAACTGTTGATAATTTAGGTTCTGCATCTTCTGGTTTCTCAAATGATGGGTACCAAACGCAATATAGATTCTTCTCTTTTTTAAGCCAGGTGCAATATAATTACCTAGGAAAGTATTATGTATCAGGTTCTTATAGACGAGATGGATCTTCTAGATTTGGTAAAGAAAATCAATATGGTAATTTCTGGTCTGCTGGTGGTAGCTGGATATTATCAAACGAAGACTTTTTAAGTACTTCAGACTTAATTACCAATGCTAAGATTAGAGGCTCGATAGGAACTACAGGTAATGCAGGAATTGGCAATTATGCAGCAATGGGATTGTATGGTTATACATTCTATAATACATCATCTGCAGCAGTTATTGAACAAGTTGAAAATCCTGATTTAACATGGGAGCAAAAGTTAAAAGCGAATATTGGTTTTGATATCACATTTATTGATAAAGTATCTTTAAGCGTTGATTTCTATAATGAGCAAACGTCTGATTTATTAATGCAAGTACCTACTGCAGGTATGACAGGTTTTGCGAATGTTTACCAAAATGTTGGTGAAATGAGAAATCGAGGAATTGAATTTACGATTAATTCTACGAACATTGATAAAAATGGGTTCTTATGGACTACCAATTTAAATATGTCATTTAACCAAAATGAAGTAACAAAACTTTATAACGGTCAGAGAATAGAATATTCAAGACAAGTTATAGAAGAAGGAAAACCATTAAATGCATTCTTTATACAAGAATGGGCAGGTGCAAATCCAGAAAACGGAAAACCTTCATGGTACTTAAATAGAGAGCCAACACAAGATGAGTTAGATAAAAATCAAGTGTTTAAGCAACATGATGGTCGTTACGCAACATCATATTATAGTAAAGCAGAAAAAGTTGATGTAGGAGATCCTTACCCAGATTTCTCTGGTGGTTTTACGAACAACCTCTCATACAAAGGATTTGATTTTTCTTTCATGTTTACATTTAGTGTTGGTAATGATATATTCAATTCAGGAAGACGTTATATGGATCAGGATCAGAGTGCAATAAATGGAGGTAATTATTACAGCCAAATGAAAATTGCAAAAGATGATCGATGGACTAAGAAAGGTGATATAGCAAGTAGACCTTTAATTGATCAAGCAGGTGACGACGGATGGGGAAATGTTAACTCATCTAGGTATATGGAAGATGGTAGTTATTTACAATTAAGAAATATCACATTAGGGTATACTTTACCTAAGCAAACAATAGGTAACATAGGTTTATCGAACCTAAGAGTATACACATCTTTCCAAAACTTATTTACTGTAAGTAATTATACAGGTTATTCTCCAACAACTGTTGATAATACAGGAGTAGCATTCTTTGATTACCCTGATGGCCGTACGTATACATTTGGTATTAACTGCTCATTTTAATTAACCATCTAACAATGATAATAATGAAATATATAAGATATATCCTACTTATTGCCTTGGGAGTAATGAGTAGTTGTAACTTTCTAGACGTTGAACCCAACGTTAATGGTAAAGTAAGGACTAGTGAAATGTCTGAGCCTCAAGATGTTTTAAATGGTGCCTACAGAGAAATGGGGCGTACTTCTTATTATGGAAGAAATACGTATGTATTTGGGGATGTAGGTACAGATAATATTGTAGTAAGATCATCTGGAGGCCGTTTTAATGATAACTATTTTAATACAAAGAATTCTAGAACGTCTGAATCTGTTGATGATAGTTATGATATTAGTAATCAAATGGGACAAATATATAGAGTTTTGAACCATGTGAATACACTAATCCATACAGCAGGTATTGAAGATGATATAAAGGGTCAATCTTTAGCATTACGTGCATTTTTAAATTTTGATTTAGTTCGTTTTTATGGGGATGTGCCATTAGTTACAGAACCATCAACTGATTTAAATGAAGTAGTATCTTCAAAACCAGCAAATAACACTGCTGCTGAAATTTATGCTCAGATTGAAAAAGATCTTACAGAAGCCAAAGCTCTGATAACGAATACGTCATCAATTAAATTCACATTAAATGCTGTATATGGTCTAGAAACAAGAGTTTTTCTTACAAGAGCATTAGAAGATTCAAATATTGATAAAAATACATATTTACAAAAGGTTATTGATTCATATAATATGATAACGGGAGTAAGTGTGATGGAAGCAGGTGATTATGTTAAGTATTTTAATAATAAAGAATCTGCAGAAACTTTATATGAAGTAATAATTGCAGGAGCTCAGAGTAGAGGGTCAGATGATTTAGGAGCTTTATATATTCGTTCTGGATATGGTGCATATACTTGTAGTCCAGATTTTTATGCATTATTTTCTGATGATGACGTTAGAAAGGGTGTGTTTTACTTAGAAAATGGTTTATTCTATATTAATAAGTATGCAGAATATGATGGAGTAGTTGGTTTAAGCTCCCCAAAAGTTTTAAGATATTCTGAAGCTGTTTTGAATGCAGCAGAAGCACAAGCATTACTAGGAAATACAGCAGATGCTATTACTTTAACAGATATGATTAGATCTAAAAGGTACGCTACAGGAACTGCTCCTGTATCTACAGGTTTAATTGATGATGTATTAGCTGAAAGAAGGCTAGAATTATGTTTTGAAGGACATAGAATGTTTGATCTGAGAAGAAATAACATGGATATGGATTTAATAAATTCAGATGGAACAGCGAGGTCACCAAAAGCAAACATCCCTGCTAGAGATCAACAATTTTATTTTCCAATTCCTCAGAATGAGTTAAATGTTAATTCAAACTTGAAGCAAATTAATGGTTACGAATAACCAAATTTAATCAGCACATACAAAAGCCGTTTACATATTATAATGTAAACGGTTTTTGTATTTAATAACGAGGTGTATAAAAATCAGTTTTTAACATCCGTTATTTAACTTCTTAAAAATAAATAATTTGCTATCGTATTGATATCTAGTGTTTTGTGTTGTAGGGTTGTTTTTATTTAGTGTTATTAACTTAAAACAATATAATATTAACATAACAAAATAGAATATTGCAAACAGAAAAGGTCGATAAAAGACCTGTTATCAATTCAATTCAATAGGTTACCTAAGCTTATTTATAATAATATCTACTTCAGTTTTGGGTGCCTAGCTTTTTAGCTTAATTTATTTATTTTATGAACAAACGACTTCTATCTCTGATCGTACTTACTTTTGCTTTAATAGTAAGTGCTTTTGCTCAGGAACGTACGGTTTCTGGTATTGTATCTGAAGCAGGTCAACCCTTACCAGGTGTTACTGTTGTTGTAAAAGGAACAACTTTAGGTACAATTACAGATCTTAATGGTAAATTTTCGGTTTCAGTTTCTGAAGACGCATCTTTAATTTTTAGCTTTGTTGGTTATACTACTCAAGAATTAAAAGTGGGACAAAGAACTACTTTTAATGTAACTTTAGAACAAGATGCAGAACAATTAGAAGAGGTTACTGTTATGGGATATGCCAAAAAAGATATGGCATCTAGTACTCCTGAAATTGAAAATGTTACAGATATCGTAACTCCCAACGTAGCAAATTCTTTACAAGGTAAAGCTGCAGGTGTTAATATTAATGCATCTTCTGGACAGCCTGGTTCTAAATCAAATATCGTAATCCGTGGTGTTGGTTCTGTAAATGCATCATCAGACCCTTTATATGTAATTGATGGTGTTATTCAAACATCTTCAGATATCATTGAAGCTAATCAACAAGGAGAAAGAGATCCTTTAGCTAATTTAAATCCTGAAGATATTAAGGATATTAAGATTTTAAAAGATGCAGCAGCTACTGCTTTATATGGTGCTCGTGCAGCAAATGGTGTAATTTTAGTAACTACAAAAGGTGGTTCTCAAGGAAAAACTCAAATTACTTTAAGTACTAAACAAGGTGTTTCATCAGTTTATAAAGGTAATTCTAAAAGAATGAATGGTGATCAATATGTAGATGCGAGATCTAGATCATTAGCTAATTCTTATGGTGGAGATCCTGCAGATTATATTAAAGATGTCAATGGTGTAACTACAGATGATGCAGGCAATCATTCTTACTCAAATACAGATTGGGGTGATCACTCTTTCCGTCAAGGCAAAACTAGTTCTTATGAAGTCTCTATGAGAGGTGGTGATGAGAAAACTAAATTTATGGTTTCTGGTGGTTATTACAATCAAGAAGGTATTCTTGTTGGTTCTGATTTTGAACGTTACTCAGCTCGTTTCAATATTGATCATAAATTTAATGATAAATTAGACATTCAATTTATTGGTAATGCTTCATACATTGATCAGTTAGATGCTTCAAGTGGTAACTTATTCTCTTCTCCTCTTTTAGGGACATATATGAGTGCTCCTACTGTAAATCCTTTCAATGAGGACGGTTCTCCAAGAGATTGGTTAGATGATAACCCAATTGCAGCAAATTTTGTACACGATGTAGATCTTAACCCTCGTAGAACAAAATCTACTACAGGTCAATTAATTGGTAAATTAAACTACCGTATTACAGATTGGTTAACTTTCCGTCAGACAAATGCAGTAAACGTTGAGGATGTAAAGTATGGTTATTATACTTCTTCTTTATCATATGATGGTAGATCTTCAGGTGGTTCAAAATCAAATTCTTGGGGTGTAAGCAGTACATTAACAAATACTTCTATCCTTTCTTTTGATAAGACATTTAACAATGTTCATAATGTTAGTGCAATAGCTGGTTTTGAATATCAATCAAATAAAGTGACAGGTATTAGTGCTTACGGTGAAGGAATGCCTTCTTCTTTACAAAATTTAGATAATGCAGCAAAACCTGTATCAATGGGTGGTTATGAAACTGAATATAGGTTCATGTCATTTTTAGGTCAGGCACAATATAATTATGATGGTAAATACTATGCTACTGCATCTTATCGTCGTGATGGATCTTCTAAATTCTCTGCAAATAATAAATGGGGCGATTTCTACTCAGCTTCTGCTTCTTGGTATATCTCAAGAGAAGATTTCTTGAATGGTAATACTATTTTAACAGATGCTAAATTAAGGTCGTCTTATGGTGTTACTGGTAATGCTGAAATTGATAACTTTGAAGCAAGAGGTTTATATGCGTATTCAAGTTATAATAATGCTTCTGCTGCTTACTTCAAACAATTATCTAACCCAGATTTAACATGGGAGAAAAGAAAGAAATTTAATGTTGGTGCTGATGTGACTTTTATTGATAGAATTACTTTAAATGTTGATTACTACATTGAAGATTCTGATGATTTATTATTAAATCAACAATTATCGGGTACTACAGGTTTTGCATCTGCTCGTCGTAACATTGGAGCAATGAGAAACTCTGGATGGGAATTCCAATTAAACACTCAAAATATTAGGGGTGAATTTACTTGGAATACGAACTTCAATATTTCATTAAACAAAAATGAAGTAACTCGTTTAGACAATGATCAAGATATTCAAATTAATACGATGCAGGTAGCAAGAGTAGGTTCTGCAATGAGAACTTTCTTTTTAAGAGAGTGGGCAGGAGCTGATCCAACTACAGGTAAGCCATCTTGGTTTGCAAATGATGGAGAAGACCATACAGGAAAAGCTGGTTATTTCATGAAAGATGGAAAATGGGCAACAACTTCTTATGGTGCTGCTGAACGTACAGAACATGGTAACCCTTACCCTACAGCAGTGGGTGGTATGACAAACAACTTTGCTTATAAAGGATTTGACTTCTCATTTTTCTTAACTTACTCAGTAGGAGGGAAAATTTACAACTCAACTCGTAGATATACTGATACAGATGCAATCTATCCTTATAACATGTTGGAGTCTGCTTATACAGCAAACAGATGGGAGAAAGAAGGAGATATTTCAGATAACCCAGGATGGGGTATGGCTGGTGGTCAACAGCATTCTACTCGCTTCTTAGAAGATGGCGGTTATTTAGCTTTAAGAAACGTAACATTAGGGTATACTTTACCTAGCAACGTTGTGAAAAAAGCAAAACTTAGTAATGTTAGAATTTACGCTTCTGCTCAAAACCTTTGGATCTTATCTGATTATAAAGGATTTACTCCAACAACTGTAGACCCAACAGGTATCAACTTCTTTGAATATCCAGAAGGAAAAGTATTCACAGGAGGTTTAACAGTATCATTCTAATTAGAAAATACTGTAAAAGAAATTTTTTAGATACTTTAGTTTAAGAGAATAAGATGAAATTATATAAAATATTAGTTGGTGCAGCATTAGTAGGAGCAATGTCTTCGTGTACACTAGATGTTGAGCCTCAACAAAATGTTGACATTGAAAATATAGAAACTGTTCAACCTTCAGATCTTATTGGAGGTTTATATAACAGAATGCAAGAGTTAGGGTATTATGGTCGTAACTTCAACCTTTACGGTGATATTGGTACAGATCTAGTTTCTGCAGGACCAAATGATGGTGGTCGTTTTCAAGATCATTATAACTTAAGAAAGAACTTCACAACAGTTGGAGCTGATACAGGAACAGAAGATGATAAAAATACTTTTGATGCTATCTATGAAGTGATCTCGAATGCAAACTTAATTCTTCAAACAGAAGGCCTTGATTTAGATGATTCTGAAATAAAAAATGCAATAGGTCAAGCTCACTTTATTAGAGCATTAGCATATTCTGATTTATTAAAAGCATATGGTAATGTTCCTTTAGTAATATCAGCTCCAACAACTGTTGAAGAAGCAGTTGCTCAGAAGCCGGAGTTAAATGATCGTTCAGATATTTTTACTCAAGTTTATGCTGATTTAGATAATGCTGCAAAGTATATTTCTAATACATCAAAAATTAATGCTACTTTAGATGCAGTTAAAGCATTAAAAGTAAGAGTGTTATTATTTGAAGTGGAGTTAAACTCTGCAAAAGCAACTGCAAATGCGGATGAAATTATCTCTATTGCTAATGATTTAGCAGGTTCTTATGCTTTAACACCAATTGATAAACTATTTGATTATTATCAAGGTGAAGGTGGAGTTGAAACAATCTTTGAATTGAAGTTTGCTTCTAATCAAGGTCGCGGTTCAAATAACTATGGTAATATTTACGGAGCACCTGAAGCTGGTATGTATGGAGCGTATTTAGCTTCTCCATTACTGTTTCACGCACACCCGGATACTGTAATTTTAGGTGGTGTAGTTAATGATGCTCGTTTTGAATCATCTGCAGAAGTTGGTAAAACACTTATCTATGAATCAGAAGATACTGACGGATCTACTTTACATTGGATCATGAAGTATTATAGTCATGATAACACAATTGGTCTTACTACTCCAAAGCTTTTACGTTATGCAGAAGTATTGTTAGCAAAAGCTGAAGCTCATTTAATTAAAGGTGAAACTGCATTAGCAGCTGAAGCGATTAATAAGCTTAGAAGAAATCGTATCCAAAATTATATGGATGTGACTTCTGTAACATTGCAAGATGTTTGGAATGAAACAGCAAAAGAGTTTGCTTTTGAAGGTCATAGAATGTGGGACTTGAGAAGAACAAACCAAAAAGTTATCGTTTCAGACCGTAAAGGAGTTGAAATTGCTACTGAAGACCCAACGGTTGATGGTGGAGTTAACAACGGAGGACAACAAACGTGGTTCCCAATTCCAGAACGTGAAATGTTAGCAAATCCAAGTATTCCTGTAAATAACTGGGGGTACTAAGATTTTGAAAGTATATTTTCTAACTTAGAAGTAAGTTATATAGTAAGGCTATCTCAAAAATGAGATAGCCTTTTTTATTTCTAGTAAAAAAATAACAACTGATTTAAAGACTTCTGCCTATTTAATCTTAATATTAAAAAAAATAATTTTAACTATTTTTTGATATTTGAATAATGTAACTATTTCATTTATAAGTATTCTTTATGGGTGTTTTTATTGTATTATTCTGGTAAATAAGTGTGATTATTTCCTTTGCGATGATAACTATTGTTAAAATTTTACTAACAATTATTTAGATAATTAAAGTTAATTGTGTAGTTTAGCGGTATAATCAAAGCTTAACACATCTTTAAACAGGTGTTTTCTACTGACCACAATTCAATTCAATTATTTAAAAACAATATTTAAACTATGGTTAAATCATTACAAATTTTAAACAAACCTATATTTCAAATTTTCTACTAATTTTTATACAATCAATCAATAAGATAATTTTTATGTCCGCTACTTTTTAGTTTTCAGACTTTAGGAAACTAGGACAAAACTTAAGTTCCAATTCAATTATTTTTTTATCATGAAGAAAGCACTTTTACTAGTGTCTCTTATGTTTACAATGGTTTTTGCCACGTTTGCACAAGAGAGATCAATATCTGGTGTAATTAAAGATGCTTCAGGAGAAGCTCTTCCAGGTGTTACTGTTGTCGTTAAAGGGACAACTCAGGGTACTGTAACAAATATTGACGGTGAATACCGCTTAATGGTTACTGGTGAAAATCCTATATTACAATTTAGACTTATTGGTTATAAAACTTCTGAACAAACAGTTGGTAGCCAATCAACAATGTCAATTTCATTAGAAGAAGATGTTGAACAATTAGATGAAGTAGTTGTAACTGCACTTGGTGTAGAAAGAGACGAAAGATCTTTAGGTTATGCTGTTCAAAATGTTTCAGGTGAGGAAATGTCTGAAGTAAAATCTGCTAACATGGTAGATGGTCTTGCAGGTAAAGTTGCAGGTGTACAAGTTTCTTCAAGTGGAGCAATGGGTGGTTCGTCACGTATTGTTATTCGTGGTGTAAATTCTGTATCAGGTAATAACCAACCGTTATTTGTTGTTGATGGTGTACCAATTGATAACTCAAACTTTACATCTGCAAATCAAGAAAGAGGAGCTGGTGGTTATGATTACGGTAACGCTGCACAAGATATTAACCCTGAT
The DNA here is from genome assembly GCF_018736065.1 of Flammeovirga kamogawensis. GTDB lineage: Bacteria > Bacteroidota > Bacteroidia > Cytophagales > Flammeovirgaceae > Flammeovirga > Flammeovirga kamogawensis. The sequence continues at coordinate 2,897,872 of NZ_CP076128.1, read as the reverse complement.
GATATTGAGAGTATGTCAGTACTAAAAGGTGCTTCTGCAGCAGCTTTGTATGGTTCTAGAGCTGCCAATGGTGTTGTTATGATTACAACTAAATCAGGCAAAGGTGCAAAAAGTAATAAAATTGGCGTTTCTGTAAATGCAGGCGTTTCTTTTGAATCAGTATTGAAATTACCTGATTACCAAAATGGCTACGGTGGTGGCGGTGGTGGAGCTTTCCCTGGCGGTACAGACGCTAATGGAGTTCCATATGTAGCTTACGCAGTAGATGAATCTTGGGGACCAGCTTTAGATGGTACATTAGCAAGACAATGGTATTCTTTTGATGAATGGCACCCTGATTATGGTAAAGGTACTCCTTGGGTAGCTCATCCAAATAACGTTAAAGATTTCTTTAATACAGGTGTAACTTCTAATATTGGTGTTTCTTTAACAGGTAACACAGAAAAGTCAAGCTTCAGACTGTCATATACAAACTATGATATCCAAGGTGTTTTCCCTAACAGTGAGATGCAAAGAGATAACTTTAGTTTGAATGCAACTCAAAATTTAACTGATAAATTAAAAGTAAATGTTGGAGCAAATTATGTTGGTTCTAAAGCTTTAGGACGTCCAGGTACAGGATATGATGGAAACAACGTAATGCAACAATTTAATCAATGGGGACAACGTCAGTGGGATGATGCTCAAATGAAGCAATATAAAAACCCTGATGGTACTCAAAGAACTTGGAATAGAAAATCTGCAACAGATGCAGCTCCAAAGTATTCAGATAACCCATATTGGGTACGTAACGAAAATTTCCAAGATGATGATAGAAATCGTTTTTATGGTAACGTTGGCTTAAATTACCAATTTAATGGTGGTTTCTCAGCAAGTGCAAAAGTAATGACTGATTACTACACTGATTACAGAAGAGAAAGAATCGCAGTAGGTTCTCAAGCTATTTCTGAGTATAGTGAAGATGTTAGGTCAGTTCAAGAAACTAATTACGAAGCAATGGTTCGTTATGATAAAACATTTTCAAATGAGCTTTCATTAAATGCATTTGTAGGTGGAAATATCAGAACAAATAAATACCGTAGAAATTATCAAGGTACTTCAAATGGTCTTTCAGTACCTGGATTATATACAACATCAAATTCAAATGGCCCTGTCCAAACTGTTGATAGTGGTACTGATAAGCAAGTAAATTCAGTTTTTGGTAGTGCTTCTTTAGGGTACCGAAATACATTCTTCGTTGATGCTTCTTTAAGAGCAGATGAATCTTCTACTTTACCTGCAAATAATAATACTTATTTGTATCCTGCAGTTTCTGGATCAGTAGTTTTCTCAGAATTAGGAAGTCTTGCTGATTCAAAAGTAGTTTCTTTTGGTAAAGTACGTTTAGGTTGGGCGCAAGTAGGTAATGATACAAATCCATATAGTGTAAATCAGACTTATTCAGCTGATTCTAGAGGAGCTTTCAATGGTAACCCTATTTATTATGTTCCTAATACATTAAATAATTCTAATATTAAACCAGAACAAACTACATCGTTAGAGTTAGGTTTAGATATGCGTTTCTTCAATGATCGTTTAGGATTTGATGCAACGGTTTATAAGAATGTTTCTACAGATCAAATTATTGATGTACCAACTTCTGGCTCAACGGGTTATACTCGTCAAATTATTAATGCTGGTGAAATGTTAAACCAAGGTGTTGAATTAGCTTTAAATGCTACACCTGTAATGACTGAAAGTGGATTCAGATGGGATGTTGGTTTTAACTATGCTAAAAACTACAATGAGCTTGTAAAATTAGCAGATGGTCTTGATAACTTACGTTTAGCTAATGCACCATTCGCAGTTTCGGTAAATGCTACTGAAGGTCAATCTTATGGTCAAATTAGAGGTACTGGTTACCAAAGAAATGATCAAGGAGAAAAATTAGTGGGTGCTGATGGAGCATATATTCCTACTGATGAATTAGTTAATTTAGGTTCTTCTTTAGCTGATTGGACTGGTGGTCTTTCAAACACATTTACATATAAAGGTATTTCATTAAGAGTATTATTAGATATGCGTTTTGGTGGTAAATTATTCTCTACAACTAACATGTGGGGTAATTATTCAGGTATTATGGCTGAAACTGCTGAAAATAATATTCGTGAAGATGGTATCGTAGTTGATGGAGTTCTTGAAGATGGAACTCAAAACACAACATCTATTTCTGCTCCTTATCACTTCTATGCGAATGGTGGTTATATCATTGCAGAAGCAAATATGTATGATGCGTCATATGTGAAATTAAAAGAGTTAGCATTATCATATAGAGTACCTTCTAATATCACAAAGAAAATTGGTGCTTATGGTGCAACTTTCTCGGTTACAGGTAGAAACTTATGGATCATCCATTCTAATGTACCTCATATTGATCCTGAATTTGCTAACAACTCAGGTAACGTACAAGGTATCGAAGGTGGTGCTGTTCCGACAACAAAATCTTGGGGTTTCAATTTGAAATTAGACTTCTAAAAACCCTTTTACCTAAACCTAACAACATACATTTATAATGTGTTGTTAGGTAGAATATTAGCTTAATATTTTTAAAGAAGACAATAATGAAATTTATAAATAAATTAAAGACAGTTCTTGTAGCAGGAAGTATGGCAGCAGCAATGTTTGCATGTACAGACCTTGAAGAACTAAATGTAGATCCAAACAACCCTTCGGAGGTCCCTGCTTCTTACTTATTGACATCTGGTCAGAAGTATGCAATGGAAAATGTTTGGGATGAATGGGCAAATGGACGTTTTGGATTAGTATACTCACAATATTGGTCTCAACAAGCTTATCCATCTGAAAGCCGTTTCCGTTATAGAGATTCTTCTGTTAACGGTCAATGGATTAGTTATTTTGCTGCGGGTGGTTTAAAAGACTTAAAGGCAAGTATGGATATAGCATCAGAAATTTTAGGAAATGATGCAATTGTTGGCGAGACTAAAGACAGAGCTTCTAACCAATATGCGGTAGCACAAATTACACGAGTATGGTTAATGCATCTAATCACTGATATTTGGGGACCGGTGCCTTACACAGAGGCTCTTCAAGGAAATGATATTGTAGCACCTACCTACGATAAGCAGGAAATGATTTATTCTAGCTTATTAACTGAGTTATCTGAAGCACAAGGTAAAATAGTTTCTAGTACTGGTGTTGATGGAGATGTGATTTATGGAGGTAATATGGCTAAATGGTCAAAATTTGCTCAATCACTAAAATTACGTATAGCTTTGAGAATGGCAGACCGAGATAATGGTGTGAAATTAGCAGAAGTTGTAGCAGAAGGTGGTTTTATTGCTGGTAATGAAGATAATGCAACATTAATTTTTGGATCAGCTCCTCATAATAATCCTCTTAATGAGGACCGTAAGACACGTGCAGATTTTGCAGCTAGTAATACAATGGTTGATCTATTGTCTGATATGTCTGATCCTCGTATGATGTTATATTTTGACCCTACAGAAGAGTCAATGACTCCTCCAGAGGATGCTCCAGCAGATTGGGTACCAACTCCTAAATATGAAGGCGTAATCTATGGTCTTGATGATAATACTGCAAATAATTTAGATATTTCTAAATATTCACAGCCATCACAAGCTACATTATATGAAAAAGCTCCGGGTATTTATATTTCTTACCCAGAGGTATGCTTTGCTTTAGCGGAAGCAGCTCAGAGAGCTAGTAACACTACATTAGCTGCATCGCAATATGAGGCAGGTATTAGAGCATCAATGGAATTCTGGAATGCTCAAGCTACTTTAGCTGGTATGACAAGAACAATTGCACAAGCAGATATTGATGCTTATGTAATTGCTCATCCGTATGATGCTGCAAACTGGAAAACTTCTTTAGGTATTCAAAAATGGATTGCACTTTATATGCAAGGTCATCAGGGGTGGATCGAATGGAGACGTCTTGACTTTGGTGTCTTAAGATCTCCTGTTGCAGGTCATGACAGAGGAAATGGAGATATTCCAGTTCGTCGCCCTTACCCAACTGATGAGCAAACTTTGAATTTATCTTCATATAATTCTGGCGTTGAGGTACTTAATTCTGAAGCTGGCTTTACAGGTTCAGGAGAGTTCCAAGGTGATAATTTGAATAACCCTGTATGGTGGGATATGACAAAAGGTACTCAAGTAGCTGTGGATGAAAATGGTAACCCTATTCCTTAAGCTTTGAGTTTAAAATATAAGTAATTAGGTTTAACACCCTACATCTTCACAGGTGTAGGGTGTTTTTTTTTTATTCAACATTACTCCTTTTATTATTTTATCATGAGAAGTATCACTTTTTCAATAAAAAACATCATCTTTGCATGCATCTAAAAATAATCTCTGAATACCAATCCTTATTATGGACAAGATCCTAATTTATGACTTCGGTTCTCAGTATACACAGCTAATTGCTAGACGTGTAAGAGAGTTAAATGTTTATTGTGAGATTTTTCCTTACAATCACGAACCGAAGATTGATCATTCTGAGTACAAGGGTGTTATCCTTTCAGGTAGCCCTCACTCAGTTTTAGAAGAAGATGCACCAAACTTCGACGTTTCCGATATCCGCGGAAAAATGCCTCTTCTAGGTGTGTGTTTTGGCGCACAGATGCTTGCTCATCAAAATGGAGGAACTGTCGCACGTTCAGAGCACCGTGAGTACGGTCGTGCAAACCTTGATTTCATAGATCATACTAGCCCTATGATGAAAGGAATACCAGAAGATACTCAAGTATGGATGTCGCATGGTGATACTATCCTTAATCTTCCTGATACCTTCAAAGTAATTGCTAGTACTACAAGTATACCTGTAGCAGCATACAGAATTCTTGGCGAAGAAACTTTTGGATTACAATTTCACCCAGAAGTAACTCACTCAAAAGACGGTAAGTTTATGCTTCAGGATTTTGTAGTAGGTGTTTGTGAATGTAAGCAAGATTGGACGCCAGAATCTTTTGTAGATAGTACTGTAGCAGAACTAAAAGCAAAACTTGGAGATGACCGTGTAATATTAGGTTTGTCTGGTGGAGTAGATTCTTCTGTAGCAGCAGTTTTACTACATAGAGCTATTGGTAAAAACCTATATTGTATTTTTGTTGATAACGGTTTACTTCGTAAAAACGAATTTGAATCTGTATTAGAATCTTACCACGGTTTAGGTCTTAATGTTAAAGGTGTAAATTCTAAGGATTTATTCTATAAAGAATTAGAAGGTAAAACTGATCCGGAAGATAAGCGTAAAGCTATTGGTAAAATCTTTGTTGATGTATTTGAAGCTGAATCAAAGTTAGTTGAAAATGCAAAATGGTTAGGTCAAGGAACAATCTACCCTGATGTAATCGAATCTGTATCTGTAAAAGGTCCTTCAGCAACAATTAAATCTCATCATAATGTAGGTGGTTTACCTGATTATATGAAATTAAAAGTTGTAGAACCATTAAATACTTTATTTAAAGATGAAGTACGTTTAGTGGGTAAGGCTTTAAATATTCCTCAAGAAATTTTAGGCAGACATCCTTTCCCTGGTCCTGGTTTAGGTATCCGTATTTTGGGTGATGTAACTGCAGAAAAAGTTGAAATTCTTCAGGAAGTTGACCATATCTTTATTCAAGGTTTAAAAGACCATGGTTTATATAATGATGTATGGCAAGCAGGAGCAATGCTTTTACCTGTTAACTCTGTAGGAGTTATGGGTGATGAGCGTACATATGAAAAAGTAGTAGCCTTAAGAGCAGTTTCATCTTTAGATGGTATGACTGCAGATTGGGTACACTTACCTTATGAGTTCCTTGCAGAAATTAGTAACAATATCATCAATAGAGTAAAAGGTGTAAACAGAGTAGTATATGATATTAGCTCTAAACCACCAGCAACTATTGAATGGGAATAGATTTTAAAATCTACATATATAATCCGATCAATTAATATAGTTGATCGGATTTTTTTATTTGTATAAATACTTATAATGTTACATGCATAAAAGTTTTATAACGATTAGTATATATTCAGAATTAATATGATTATATTTGGTTGTTAATAATCGTAAACACGACTATATAATCTAGTCTTATCTATATTAACTAACAAGGGTTACTTCTTTTTAGAAGTAATTCCTTAGTTAAGACTAAGATTTAAAAATATAAAAGCCGAGTCATTTAAAATGGCTCGGCTTACTTTATTTAGAAGGATTAATTATGTTAATCCTTTTCGTATTTTACTTTAATTCCATGGTATCTCTCTTCTGGTGTGTAATCTTTCTGGAGAGGGTGTCCAACCCAATCATCAGGAGATAGAATACGCCTTAAATCGGGATGATTATCGAAAGTCATACCTACTAAATCATACGCTTCACGTTCGTGCCAATCAGCAGCTCTCCAAACAGGAACTACAGAAGGTATATGTGGATTCTGTCTATCTAACACAACTTTTAAAGTAACTCTAAAGCTATTAGGAATAGAATAAAGATGATAAATAACCTCCATCGTATTTTTATCTGGTCCGTTATCTATTCCAGTTAAGCAAGAAAGTGTATCAAAAAATGTTGTTTGATTACCCTTTAGAAAAGAACAAACCTCAGTAATTTTTTCTGATGGAATTGTAATTTCTTGCTGAGGTAATTTTGTATCAACAGATAGTGTACAATCGGTAATGTTTTCTTCAATTAATGCAGCTATTTCCTCTGTTGTCATGATTATACTTTTGCTTTGTTCATTAATTTTTCAACTGCAGTAGGAGCCATCAATGTTTCTTCACGAATTTGATCACGTAATTTTAAGATACCACCTATTAATGCTTCTGGTCTTGGAGGACATCCAGGAACATAAACATCAACAGGAATAATTCTATCAACTCCCTTAACAACATTATATCCATGTTCCCAATATGGACCACCACAATTGGAGCAGCTACCCATTGAAATTACATAACGGGGTTCCGCCATTTGTTCATATAATCTACGAACACGGTCAGCCATTTTAAAAGTTACTGTACCAGAAATAATCATGGCATCTGATTGACGTGGAGTAGCTCTTGGAATAACTCCAAATCTATCTAAGTCATAATTGGAAGCAAAAGTTGTCATCATCTCGATAGCACAACATGCTAATCCAAATCCTAATGGCCATAAAGAAGATAGTCTCGCCCAGTTGATTAAATCATCAACTTTAGAAATTACAATTTCTCCTTGTCCAAACTGCTGATCTAATAAACCTTTCATATAAATAGCTGCGAAATTGCTTGTTAATTTTTTAGTTGAGCTAAAAGCTCTGCACCACCATTGGCCAATGTTTCTTTGGCAATTTTAGTTCCTGTTTCATTTGCTTCAATTGCAGGAACAGTATATGTATATCTTAATTGAGGTAAACCATCTGGCTTAGCCAATCCACCCGTTATAGTAATCTCTGATTTAGATGCCCATTTTGCTAAACAAAAAGCAGGAATACTACAACCGCCTTGCAATTCCTTTAGGAAAGCACGCTCAGCACGTACACAAGTTTCTGTTTTTTCATTATTGATTGCAGAGCGGATAGCGTCTTTTACCTCAACAGCTAATCCTGTACTTGCTTCAATAGCAACACAGCCTTGTCCCGTTGCAGGAGTAAATGTATCTACAGGAAGCTCATGTACAATCATGTTGTTGTATCCCATTCTGTGTACACCCGCATAGGCAAGCATAAGTACATCACATAGGCCATCTTCCATTTTTTTAATTCTTGTTTGTAAATTACCCCTTACATCAACAATTTTAGCTTTAGGATAATATTTTTTAAGCATTGCTACTCTTCTTACAGAAGATGTACCTATAACTATATCTGTATTCTGATCTATTGTAAGTCCAGATTTATGACTCACAAAAACATCATGACATTCCTCTCTGTCTGTAAAGGCAATTAATTCGAAATCATCACCTAAAGAGGCTTGCATGTCTTTTGCACTATGAACAGCAATATCAATACCTCCATTACGAAGTTGTTCTTCTAATTCCTCAGTAAAAACACCTTTAGAACCAATCTTTGATAACGAACGGTCAAGAATTTTATCGCCTTTCGTTTCTATCAATACTAATTCAGCATTCATGTTATTCTGCTCTAAAAGAGATTTAACATGTTCCGCTTGCCATAACGCAAGTTTACTTTTACGAGTACCGATTTTTATTGTTCTTTCTATCATATCTATATTAATAATTACGCGAAGATAATCACTAGTTGATTCAAAATGAAAATTGTAACTACATAGAAAGAAGAGATTTTAATCTTTTAGTCTTTTAGCATAAAAAAAAGACATTCAATATTTATCGAATGTCTTTCCACAACTGGTTAATGTTACTGGTGTATCATGCCATATAATAGGTGACTAACCTATTATCTTTACCTATTCAAGTATAACGGTTTAATTATAAATCATGAAATTTTCAATAACAAAATGTACATCTTCTTAGAATAGTTATATCTTGTTAATGTGAAATTTCAATTAATTGAAACAAAAGTTAATAAAGAGGTATTATTGACTATTCTATACAGATTGAAATAGAGATTTGTATATTTGCAAACGCGAATTAAAGCATTGTAATTATGAAGCTGAAACACTTCAATTTATCTATAGGTACTCAGATAATGAAGGCCTTAGGAGAGGAGTCGAGAATAAGAATAATAAATTTACTTCATACTAATGAAGAAATGTGTATTTCTGATATTGAATTAGTATTGGATTATACTCAAACAAAAACATCTAGGCATTTGATTTATATGAAAAATGCAGGGTTGTTAAACGTTAGAAAAATAGATCAATGGTCTTTCTATTCAATTAAAGAAGAAATTTCTGGTATTGTTGAAACTATTTTCAAATACATGGAAAGAGATGTTCAATTAATTGAAGACCAAGAAACGTACAATACATTGTCGTCTAATAGAGAGCTGGCAATGAACAAGATTGAACGCAGAAGAATGAGTCATTATCCAGAAGGAGATTAAAATATATTTTGATGAGAAAGTTAAGCATGGACGAACTCAATAGAGTTAGTGCCGAAGAATTTAAAGTACAAGAGAAAAATAATATTGTTGTTGTTCTTGATAATATTAGAAGCTTAAATAATGTAGGATCGTCTTTTAGAACAGGTGATGCCTTTGCAATTGAAAAGGTGGTGCTTTGTGGAATCACGGGGAAACCTCCTCATAGAGATATTCATAAAACTGCACTAGGAGCTCAAGATACTGTTACTTGGGAACATTTTGATGAAACAGTAGATGCTATTGCTTCTCTTAAAAAAGAAGGATACAAAGTAATTGCTGTAGAACAAGTAGAAGGCAGTACTTTACTTCAAGATTTTACAACTACTAAAGAAGAAAAAATAGCTTTAGTATTTGGTAATGAAGTAATGGGAGTAAGTGATGAAGCAATTGCTGCATCTGATATGGCTTTAGAAATTCCTCAGTTTGGAACAAAACATTCTCTAAATGTATCAATTACTATTGGAGTTGTACTTTGGCAATGCTTACAACAAAAAATGGGAAAGTAATTAACTTTTCGATATAAAAAATGGTCTTAGTTTCTAGAAACTAAGACCATTTTTTATTTATATAGTTATTTTTTTCTCCTTGCTACTGATCCGTTCATTATTTTATTCTCTTGTCTTCTTGATAATTCAAAAAGAGCAAGTAATAATAAAGAGAATCCAACACCTACAATATTCATTATACTCATATCATTATAGAAAGATATTATTCTTCCAATTAAAGAAACTATCGATAATGCCATTCCAATTGTAATAATATTTTTACTGAAGTAAATAATACCAATACAAGCAAAAAGTAATTGAAAGAGAAGATTTAATTGCATTTGCCATGCATTTCCACTACTCCATAAATCAGAAAAATATATTCCAAAAATCATAAAGTAAAATACTAACTGAGATGACTTGAAAACTGGTATTTCAGCTTCTGCAGTTTCATCACTACTATCATCATTACTTTTAAATATAGTGAAAAGTGTATAGCCTAAACTCAATGAAAAGACATAAAATAATGCACCCCAAATAGATTGTTGTAGAATCATATCTGTAGTTAATTGATCATTAAAAGTGGCAAATGAATTAATTACAGCTAAAATTACAGTTGCTCCAAATCCAATTATTAGACGGATAAAATCTGTTTTTTGGAAGAAAAAACGGAGTACTAATAAAGACAGAATCATTGCTAATCCTTTTCTAATTAGATTTCTAAAAATAGTATCAAGAAATATAGTATCGCCGCCATGTTGAATGTAGAGGTTCATCATCACACTAACCCATACACCAATAATACCTACCCAAAATAAAGATTTTTCGTTATATCTTTTTAGGATAGCAATACCAAAAAATAAAATAGTAGGAGAGCTAAAAGGACTTATCAAAATCAAACCAATGATCTTAAAAATATCTACTTCTGCGGTTGTAAGTCCATAAATTAAAGGTAGAATTTGAACTAATAAATAACCTAAGCCAAAAGCGAGTCCAAAATTTCTAAATTCCTTTTTTGTTTGTATTGATAGTTGTTTCATTATAAAAAAATCAGAAATGTATAATCTAAATTCATAGTGAATAAAGAATTGTAAATGCTGTAAAGGTAATCACTAAACTTTATCTTTTAGTAATTCAATTAATTTTACAACAGCTTTTCCTCTATGGCTAATTTCATTTTTCTCTTTAGACGATAATTGAGCAAAAGTACGTTCATGTCCTTTAGATTTAAAAATAGGATCATAGCCAAACCCTTCATCGCCTGTTCTTTTTGTGATAATATCACCTTCAGCAACACCTTCAACTTGTTCAACATTTCCATCCCAAAGCAAAGTGATCACTGTTCTAAACCTTGCGCTTCTATCATCTTTGTCTTCAAGGTTTTTAAGAACAAGATCCATATTATCTTCACTATCCCTTTGTGGTCCGGCATATCTTGCAGAATATACACCAGGTTCTCCATTTAAGGCATTAATTTCAAGTCCAGTATCATCAGCAAAACAACTAACACCATAATTATCCCATACATATTGTGCTTTTTGTAAAGAATTTCCTTCTAATGTTTCTTGTGTTTCAGGCAGTTCTTCTTCACAATTTATTTCTTTCAAACTCACAACTTGATAAAGGCCTTCTAGTTGTTGCTGAATTTCTCTCAGCTTATTTACATTATTAGTGGCAAAACAGATTTTTTTCATTTCTATATTTTTTTATGATGCGAAATTATTGATTAGAATTTATAATTATTTTTTATCAAAAATGCTTCTTCATAAGGCTCATCATCAATAGATTCATTAATAACTGAAAAACCAGCTTTTTGATAAACCTGAATAGCAAATGGATGATCAAATTGGCAAGTATGTAGCCAAACTTCTTTAGCTTTTAATTCTTCTTCAACTTCTCTAATGCTTTCCATTAAAAAAGATAAACCTAATTTTTGACCAATGAATGCAGGTAGTAATCCAAAGTAGGCCACTTCAATAGATTTTCGGTTTGAAATATCAAATTCAATAAAACCAGCAATTTCTTCATCAACTATTAAAGTAAGTAGTTTGCAATTATCAGATACTAGCCAAGAAGATAATTCTTGATCAGACATTAAGACTCTACCTGTCCACCCCCATTCAGCACCAACCTGATTGTATATTTTTAAATATTCTGAAGTTGATAAGGGGCTCCAATGTTTTATAGTCCCCTTTGGAAGCTTTCTTCTTTCTATCTTTAATGAAGAATCTTTCTTTAGGTACTGTGTTTTAACAGGAATAGTGATATAAGACATTTACTTATTATAATTTTAATTAATAAAGACAATATATAGTAAAACTTTTATTGAGTTTATAAGGATATATAAGTAATTTATAAGAACATCTTTTATCTTCACCAAATAATTGAAATATCATGGCAGAGTTATTTAGAATTAATCCTGACAATCCTCAGGAGCGAGTATTAAATGAGGTTGTTAAAGTGTTGAAAAAGGGAGGTTTAGTAATTTACCCTACTGATACAGTTTATGGTGTTGGTTGTGATCTTACAAATCAAGCAGCACTAAAAAAATTAATTCGTTTTAAGGGTTTAAAACCTAATAAGATGAATCTTGCATTTATTTGCTATGATTTATCTGATATAACAAATTATGTGAAGCACATAGAAACGCCAGCATTCAGAGTTATAAAAAAAGCACTGCCAGGTCCATTTACTTTTATCATGAAAGCAAGTAGTTCTGTACCTAAGCTCGTGGATACAAAAAAGAAAGAAGTGGGCATTCGTGTTCCAGATCATAATATACCACGAGAATTAGTCCGTTTGTTAGGTAACCCAATTGTAACTACATCTTTAAAACAAGAAGATGAAATATTGGAATACCCAACAGATCCAGAATTGATCTACGAGGATTATGGAAATCAAGTAGACGCAGTAATAGATGGTGGTTACGGTAATATTCACTTATCAACAGTAGTAAACCTAGTAGATGGAGATTTTGAAGTGATTCGTCAAGGTCAAGGTAATATTGAAGATTATCTTTAAAAAGAAATTAAATAATAAAGAGTATATACAATGAAAATAGCAGTTGTAGGAACAGGTTACGTGGGGTTAGTATCAGGTACTTGTTTTGCAGAAACAGGTCATCATGTGATTTGTGTAGATAATGATAGTTCAAAAGTAGAAAAACTTAAAGGTGGAGAATTAACAATTTATGAGCCAGGTTTAGATACTGTTTTCCTTAGAAATACTAAAGAGGAACGTTTATCTTTTACAACAAATTTAGAAGAAGCTGTAAAGGTTTCAGATGTTATTTTCTTAGCATTACCAACACCTCCTGGTGAGGATGGTTCTGCAGATTTATCGTATGTTTTAGGCGTTGCTGAACAAATAGGACATATTATTGATAAGGATGAATATAAAGTTTTAGTAGATAAAAGTACTGTTCCTGTAGGCACTGCCGAAAAAGTACATGCTGTTGTTGCAAAAAATTGTAAAGGTGCTTTTGATGTAGTGTCAAACCCTGAGTTTTTAAGAGAAGGTGTTGCAGTAGATGACTTCCTTCGCCCAGATAGAGTTGTAATTGGTACTTCTTCAGAAAGAGCAAAAGAAACAATGCAGCGTCTTTATGAACCGTTTGTTCGTCAGGGTAATCCAATTTATTTTATGGATGAGCGTTCTGCTGAAATGACAAAGTATGCAGCCAACTCTTACTTAGCAACAAGAATTACATTTATGAACGAGATTGCTAACCTTTGCGAAAAAGTTGGAGCAAACGTTGATAATGTTCGTATTGGTATGGGTTCTGATGGAAGAATTGGTAAACGTTTCTTATTCTCAGGAGTAGGTTATGGAGGATCATGTTTTCCAAAAGATGTTCAAGCATTATTTAAAACTGCTAAAGAGCATGACTATGACTTTAAATTACTAGACTCTGTAATGGGAGTGAATGGTGCTCAGAAATTTAAGTTAGCAGAAAAAATGAATGCTTATTTTGATGGTAATTTAAAAGGGAAAAAAATAGCAATTTGGGGTTTAGCATTTAAACCCAATACAGATGATATTAGAGAGGCTCCAGCTATTTATACAATTAGAGAGTTACTGAAAGCAGGTGCAGAAGTTTACGCATATGACCCAGAAGCTATGGAGAATATGAAAGAGATTTTCGGTGATCAGGTTACATTTGTAGAGCATAGATATGATGCATTGAAGGGTGTTGATGCATTAGGAATTGTGACGGAGTGGAACTTATTCAGAACACCTGATTTTAATTATATGGGAGAGCTTATGAAAGATAAAGTAATCTTTGATGGCAGAAACTTATATAATACAAAAGATATGAAGGAACTTGGTTTCTATTATAACAGTATCGGTAGAACTACAATTTATTAAGCTAAACTATTTATAAAATGAAAAGAGTATTAATTACAGGTGCTGCAGGCTTCCTTGGATCACATTTATGTGATAAGTTTTTAGCAAATGGTTTTAAGGTTGTAGGTATGGACAACTTCCTAACAGGAAGTGAAGACAATATATCTCATCTTTTTGGGAATAAGAATTTTGAATTTTTCCACCATGATGTGACTAAATATGTACACGTTTCTGGTGATTTAGATTATATATTACACTTTGCTTCACCAGCAAGCCCAATTGATTATTTAGAGATGCCTATCCAAACTTTAAAAGTTGGATCTTTGGCTCCATATAATCTTTTAGGTTTAGCAAGAGTGAAAAAGGCTCGTTTCATGATTGCATCAACTTCTGAAGTTTATGGTGATCCAAATGTTCATCCTCAGAAAGAAGACTATTGGGGTAATGTAAACCCAATTGGTCCAAGAGGTGTTTATGATGAAGCCAAACGCTTTCAAGAAGCAATTACAATGGGTTATCATACATTCCATGGTGTAAATACAGGAATGGTTCGTATTTTTAATACATACGGCCCAAGAATGCGTTTAAATGATGGTCGTGCTTTACCCGCATTTATGAGTCAAGCATTAAGAGGCGAAGACATAACAATTTTTGGAGATGGTTCTCAAACTAGATCATTTTGTTATGTAGATGATTTAGTTGAAGGAATTTTCCGTTTAACGATGTCAGACTACCATGACCCAGTAAATATTGGTAATCCTCAAGAAATTTCAATTAAAGATTTTGCAGAAGAGATTGTAAAACTGACAGACTCGGGAAGTAAAGTTGTCTATTTAGATTTACCAAAAGACGACCCTAAACAACGTCAGCCAGATATTACTAGAGCACAAGAAGTTTTAGATTGGAACCCTACAATTGATAGAGCTGAAGGTCTAAAAAGAACTTTAGAGTATTTTAAAAAGAAAGTAAAATAATTTAGGTTAATCACTTTCTATTTTGACAAGTAGATAGAGGTAATCAAAAAAATAGTAGTTATTTAGAAAGAGATTCTATAAAACATGTAGTTTTTATAGAATCTCTTTTTGTATATTAGAAAATGTATTCTGTTTAATATATTGATTATTAGTTTATTATTTGAATAAGTGTTATTTGTAAACAATCTTAATAAGAAGAACTGTTAACGTTTATTTGGCTAAACAATCAATAATGCTATCTTTGTCTAGATAGAAACCTCCAATTAGGATAAAAATGACTAGTGAAGAGAAAAAAGCTTACTTATTAATCAAATCAGTGATATTTCATTATCATGGGTTAGATGAAGATGAACAAGCTATCTTGGAGGAAACTGCTACTAACATTCAAGGTCATGATGAGCTAGAATGGGCTACTCAATTCATTGGAGAAGATTATGTAAATGCTTTTGATAGAGCAAAAGATTATCTTTCTGATGTAATGATGGATTTTCCTCCTGAAACAAGGTTAAAATATATATGTCTCGCATGGGACGCTAATAATAGAAAAGGTTACATCAGTGAGATGGAAGCTACTGCTATGCTTAAATTAGCGAACACTCTTGGGATACAAGGTGACTTTTTGGCGTATATTAAGTCATCTAACTAGAAAAATACCTACTTTTTTGTAGATAAGAACCTCTTCTTTTTAAAGGAGAGGTTTTTTTGTGCAAATTCGCGGTATGATTTAATTTAAATCATTTAGAACGGGTAAGAAAATAAACCTATTCATAATGTTCCTGATTTAGTTACCGGAGAGAACATGAACAAAAAAGTAGAATATCAGCATATTGGTAAAATGCCCTATGCAAAAGCTTGGGATTACCAAACAGAGTTGTTTGATGAAATAGTTCAAACAAAACTAGAAAATAGAAGAAGAACTGATCGAGGTGAAGAAGCACTTCCTACAAAAAATTATTTGCTTTTTGTAGAGCATCCTCATGTCTATACTTTAGGTAAAAGTGGTAAAGAAGAACACCTTTTACTTGATAAAGAAGGGTTAGAAAGAGAACATGTTGAATTTTTTAAAATCAACAGAGGAGGAGATATCACTTACCATGGTCCTGGGCAAATAGTAGGTTATCCTATATTAGATTTGGATAACTTTTTTACAGATATACATAAATACTTGAGACTACTTGAAGAAGCCATTATCTTAACATTAAAAGATTATGGAATAAAAGCAGGTAGAATTGAAGGTCTTACTGGTGTTTGGATTGGTGAAGAAGGTGATCCAAACCCTAGAAAAATATGTGCTTTAGGAGTTAAAACAAGTAGATGGGTAACCATGCATGGTTTTGCTTTTAATGTAAATGCAAACCTAAACTATTTCGGAAATATAGTACCATGTGGTATTTCTGATAAAGCAGTTACTTCTATGCAAAATGAATTAGGAAGGGAATTGCCAATGAATGAAGTTGAAGAGGTTGTAAAAAAACATCTTGAGAAACTTTTTGAAATGGAAATTTTTGAAAACAAACAAAACTAACAAATCAATGAAAATCTACCACCCGAGTAAAAGCGTAAAAATTGATGTACCATTAGTATCATCAAAAAGTGAAAGTAATAGAGCGTTAATAATTCAAGCATCAGCAACCGAAGAAATTGAGTTGTCAAATATCTCTATGGCAAGAGATACGCAAACAATGATGCGTCTTTTAGATTCATCAGAAGAAACATTAGACGTATTGGATGCAGGTACAACAATGAGATTTTTAACGGCATATGCAACAGCTAATAACCGTAAATCTATCATGACGGGAACACCTCGTATGCAAGATAGGCCTATAGGAATTTTAGTTGATGCTTTACGTTCAATTGGAGCAAATATAGAGTATTTGAAAAAGGATGGTTACCCTCCACATCAAATCAATAATTTTGAACAAACTTCTGATACTGTTAATATTAGAGGAGATGTAAGTAGTCAATATATCTCTGCATTATTACTAGTAGCACCAACATTACCAAAAGGGTTGAAAGTTATTTTAGAAGGAGAGGTAAATTCAAAACCTTACATTCTAATGACTTTAAGCTTAATGGAAAGCTTTGGAATTAAATATACTTGGGTAGAAAATGAAATTATTGTAGCACCTCAAGAATATAAAAGTGGTGCATATACTATTGAATCTGACTGGTCAGGTGCTAGTTATTGGTACAGTATTGCAGCTTTAGCTGATGTAGCTGAAATTAAAATTTTAAACTTACGCGAAAATTCCCTTCAAGGTGATAAAGCTATTGTTGAGATGATGAAGCAGCTAGGTGTAGAAAGTACTTTCGAAGCCGATGGAGTTCGTTTAACAAAAACAGCAAGAGCAGATAAATTTTTCTTTGATTTTACACATTGCCCAGATCTTGCTCAAACAATTGTAGCATTAGTAGCGGCATTGGGAATGGAAGGTAGAATGATTGGTCTTCAAAGTTTAAGAATTAAAGAGACAGATAGAATTGCTGCTTTGCAAAACGAAATCAAGAAACTTGGTTTAGAAATAGAGGTAGTAGGTGACGAAGAAATAATAGTACCAAAAGGCGGTATTACTATTGAAGGTCAGTCTATTAACACTTATGAAGATCATAGAATGGCAATGGCCTTCGCTCCTTTGTCTATATTAGGTCAACTAGAAATTGATGAGCCAGAAGTTGTAGAAAAATCGTATCCAAGTTATTGGAAAGATTTAGAAGCGGCTGGTTTCGTAACAGAATAATAAGTTTTAACAATTACTTAAATGGATTTTGACGTTTCATTTAAAGCAGTGGCATCAGTGTCACTAATCTTATTTTCAGTAATCGATATTATCGGTTCAATTCCTATAATTATTGATTTAAGAGAAAAAGAAGGAAAAATACAATCTGGTAAAGCTACTATTGTAGCAGGTATTATCATGATTATTTTTCTCGCATTAGGTAAGAAATTACTAGGTTTATTTGGAATAGATGTTAGCTCATTTGCCATAGCAGGTGCTATAATCTTATTTTTATTAGGTTTAGAAATGATATTAGGCATTGTGCTTTTTAAAAGTGAAGCCGAAGAGGGAGGATCTGGATCTATTGTACCTTTGGCTTTTCCTTTAATAGCAGGAGCAGGTAGTATGACAACAATAATTTCCTTAAAATCAGAATATTCTAATTTTAGTATTCTTTTAGGGATTATCATTAACCTACTATTTGTTTATATAGTCTTAAAAAGTTCAGGTTGGATTCAAAAAAAACTTGGACAAGGAGGTGCAAATATTCTAAGAAAAATATTTGGTATAATCCTTTTGGCAATAGCAATAAAATTATTTAAGACGAATATTTAAAATCATCTAAGAACATTACTTTTTCTTAAAAAGAGACTTTCTTAAAGATGAATTTACAAAAAGAGGTTTGAATCATGTGTAATTGATTCAAACCTCTTTTGTTATTTACAGACATTCATTAACTTAATACTAATATTATCTATTTATCAACTTATTGATTTATTATAATAGATAATTTATACTTAGTACCTAGCAACAGCTCTATATAGATTTATTTGATGAAACGAACTATTATATTACTTATCACATTAATAAATACTTTGTCTATAGGTTCATTATTAGCCCAATCTGCCTTTAATGTAGATTTAGGCGGTGGTGCAAAATATATTAGACAAGGGGAGAATGTCACTATTAAAGGAGATAATTCTCAACATTATTATGTATTTCATTTCTCAACAGATTTTATGCCTGCTCCACCACCTATGGTTGAAAATGCAAACTCTGGAAATCCAATGGTTGTTGATACAACTTTTGAAGTACAACCAAATATACCTATTCAGGTAACAAATACGGGGTTGTATTTTATTCAAACAGATACAACTTCAAGAGAAGGAGTAGGGTTTACAGCTATGCCATCTGATTTTCCGAAGTATAAAAAAATGAAAAATGTATACCCATCATTAGTATATATTTCTACTCAAAATGAGATGGCTTCATTTAAAACAGGTAGTCGCCCACGTAAGGCATTTGAAAACTTTTGGATGAATATTGCAGGTTCACCAGACAATGCTAAGCGCTTAATTAAATTGTATTTTGATAGAGTGACTGATGCAAATATTAAATTTACAGAATATAAAGAGGGCTGGAAGACGGATAGAGGTATTGTTTATATTATCTTTGGGCCACCTTCTGAAATTTCAAATATAGATGGTGGTATACGTTGGTCTTATGATAGCAACTTAAATCATGGTCAAGTTGAATTTGATTTTATAGAAGATAATAATCAATTTACGGGTACTCATTACGAACTAAAAAGATCGTATGATTACAAACGTGTGTGGTTTGATACCGTAAAAAAATGGAGAAACGGTACAATACAATAAACTGTCAGACAATTAACAACAAACTTTAAAACATGAAAAAGGCATTATTTATAGACCGTGATGGAACTATAATTGTTGAACCTCCTGTAGATTTCCAGGTAGATTCATTAGAAAAATTAGCATTTGTCCCACAAGCAATTTCTCAGTTACAGAAAATAGCTACAGAACTGGATTATGAATTAGTAATGGTTACTAATCAAGATGGTTTAGGTACAGATAGCTACCCTGAAGAAACTTTTTGGCCTGCTCACAATAAAATGCTTGAAACCTTAAAAGGTGAAGGTATTGAGTTTGACGATATGTTGATCGATAAAACTTTCGAACACGAAAATGCTCCAACTCGTAAACCAAGAACAGGTCTAATGGCTAAATATATGTCAGGTGATTATGATTTAGAGAACTCTTTTGTAATCGGTGATCGTTTAACAGATATTGAGTTAGCTAAAAATTTAGGAGCTAAAGGAATTTTTATTGGAGATAATCAAAACTCAGAAGCAGTATTAGAAACTAAATCTTGGGTTGAAATATATAACTATTTAAAAAACTATTCTCCAAATGGAAGAATGGCACGTGTTGAACGTGTAACCAACGAAACTAAAATCCTTATTGGTGTTAATTTAGATGGAACTGGTAAGTCTGACCTTTCTACAGGGATTGGCTTTTTTGATCACATGCTCCATCAAGTTGCTCGTCATGGAAAAATTGATCTAACTGTAAAAGTAGAAGGGGATTTGTATATAGATGAGCACCATACTATTGAAGATACTGGTTTAGCTATTGGAGAAGCATTTAAAAAAGCTTTAGGTGATAAAAGAGGTATAGCCCGTTATGGTTTCTTTATAGCTCCAATGGATGAAGTTTTAGCGCAAGTAGCTCTAGATTTCTCAGGAAGACCTTGGTTTGTATGTGATGCACCATTATCGAGAGAGAGTGTTGGTGATTTCCCCGTAGAAATGTTTTCTCATTTCTTTAAATCATTTTCTGATGCTTCTGGTTGTAATTTAAATATTAAATCAACAGGTGATAATGACCATCATATTATTGAGGGAACATTTAAATCATTTGCTAAAGCAGTAAGAATGGCAATTCAAGTAGAAGAAGGTAATAATGAGATACCTAGTACAAAAGGTGTTCTGTAGAATTCTTCCTTTAATTAATATTGACGAAAAACTTCCTTTTCATTATTGATAAGGTGTTTAAGTTTACGATATTTGAAGCGAACAGTATCTTATATACTGTTCGCTTCTTTTTTAATCCAAAATCAGAATGAAAAAACATATACTGCTCTTAGTGTTATTTCTTTGTATCGGGAAACTATTTGCACAAGAATTAAAACATAAGCCTAGAAAAAGTGATACTGGCTTAGCTACCTATAAAATGGATAATGGTACGTATGTAAAAATTACATACGGTAGACCTAAGATGAAATCTGATTTTGATAAAAAATTTGGAGTTTCTGTTCCTTGGAGAAAATTATGGCGATTTGGTGATGATGATGCCACAGAAATAACAATTACAGAAGATGTTACTTTGGCAGGGGAACCATTAGAGGCTGGTACATATTCTTTATATGCAATTCCGGATACAGCAGAATGGACACTAGTAGTAAATAAGGCACAAGGTGCATGGGGGACTTTTAAATATAATCAAAAAGAAGATGTATTTAGAGTGAAATTACCAGCATTAAATTCTTTCAGAATATTTCAGCAGTTTTCAATTTTCTTACAAGAAGATCCTGATGGATGTAATTTAGTAGCGATATGGGAACGTATTTCTATTGTAGCTCCAATAAGAAAAAATGAAGAAAACGATTAAATTACTTTCATTTTTTTAATAAAAGAATGATCTTTATTAAACTTTATTTAAAATTTTAGCTTAAACACTCTAAAAAGTGAGAAGTAATTGTTATTTTGTATATATACCTAATAACATCATTTACTTGATAAAATCCTTACTAACATGTTTATCCCTTTTATTAAACGATTAGCCATTTTTGTACTTAGTATTCATTTGTTTTTTGCTGTGTATATAGCATTTGGTGCACTATATGTAAAATGGGCAAATCCTACAATGTCTATGTATATGTGTGCAAGATCTCACTTTGATTTAAAACACGTACAAACACCAAAATTTATTCCTAAAGATGTTGTTCCAACTGATTTGCAGACTGCAATAATTGGTATCGACGACCCTTCTTTTAATATACACAATGGTATTACAGAAAAGACAGCACTTAATAATGCATCTATTTCTCAAAAAGTAGCAAGAACAATGTTTTTAATGCCCCATAATAATAATATGGGTAAGTATTTAGAAAGTTTTGCTGCAATGGAAATGGAAATGATTTTAGATAAATCAAGAATTTTTGAATTGTATCTAAATTATGCAGAGTGGGGGGAGAATATTTATGGTATTGGAGAGGCTGCAGATTATTATTATAAAAAAGACATTGATAAACTATCAAGACGTCAGAAAATAAAATTGGCATCTATCTTAGCAAAACCATTAAAAGTAGATCCATCTACTTATGATCAGGATAAAATGGTAGAGGCTCGTTTCAATTTATTAAATAAATACATGAAATAGTGTTTTTCAAAATATAAATTAAATGCACGTTGCTAATAAAGTAACGTGCATTTTTTATTTTAGATAAACCTCTCTTAGTTTTACTAGAGAACAAAAAATTAAAAGCAATAAGGAAGTCGAATGGATCATAAAGATAAATTGATGGAGGTGGTGAAAAACCTGCCAATGCAACCCGGAGTTTATAAATACCTTAATGAGGATGGAAAGATCATTTACATCGGCAAAGCCAAAAAGCTAAAAAATAGAGTTTCATCATATTTTCTGAAGCAAACGGCAATGAACCGTAAAACAAAAAAGCTCGTTTCGGAAATCAGAAAAATAGAATATGTAGTTGTTGATACTGAATTTGATGCCTTATTATTGGAAAATAATCTCATCAAAAAAAATCAGCCTAAATACAATATTCTTTTAAAAGATGATAAAACATATCCATATATCTGTGTAACTAAAGAACGTTTCCCTCGTGTTTTTTCAACAAGAAATACTCAAGATAAGAGACATCGTTATTTTGGTCCTTATCCTAGTGGAAGAACAATGACTGCTTTATTAGATCTTTTTAAGCAGTTATATAAAATTCGTAATTGTACTTATAATTTATCTAGAGAGAATGTTGCAGCGGGTAAATATGCTGTTTGTTTAGAATATCATATCAATAATTGCTTAGGGCCTTGCGAAGGAAAACAACAAGAAGGAAGTTATAACGAAGATATAGATCAGGTACTGCAAATTTTAAAAGGTAATTTAGGTGTAGCTAGAGAGTATTTTACATTAAAGATGGAAGAAGCTGTCACTAATTTAGCTTTTGAAGAAGCAAATAAATGGAAACAGAAACTTGAACTTATTACTAATTATCAATCAAAATCATTAGTAGTATCTCCTACAGTCAGAGAAATAGAAGTCTATGCAATAGTCTCAGATGATAAGTTTGCGTATGTAAACTTTATCAAGATTATGAATGGCGGAATTGTAAATTCTGAATCAACACAGATTACAAAAAAAATGGATGAGTCTGATGCTGATATTCTATTACATGCTATTATGGAATTCAGACAGCGTTACCATACAGCATCAAGAAGAGTGTTTGTAAATATAGATGTATCTGACTTTCTAGAAGAAGATGATAGAATGGAAGTTACCGTTCCTAAAATTGGTGATGGGAAAAAGTTAATACAGCTTTCATTTAAAAATGCAATGTATTACAAGAGAGAGAGGGAGACGTCTAGAGGAGAGATTAGTGATAGAAAAAGTAGCTATCAAACTTTATTACAATTAAAGTCAGAACTTCAATTAAAAGATGTTCCAGTACATATAGAATGTTTTGATAACTCTAATATCCAAGGAACACACCCTGTATCTGCTTGCGTGGTTTTTAAAGATGGAAAACCTGCTAAAAAAGACTATAGACATTTTCATGTTAAAACTGTAGTAGGTCCAGATGATTTTGCGTCTATGGAAGAAGCAGTTTATAGAAGGTATAAAAGATTGTTGGCTGAAAATCAAAAATTACCCCAATTAGTAATTATTGATGGAGGAAAAGGACAGCTTAGTGCTGCTTGTGAAGCATTAAAAAGTTTAGGTTTATATGGGAAATTACCAATAATTGGTATTGCTAAGAAATTAGAAGAAATTTTCTTCCCAGAAGATCCAATTCCTTTACATTTAAGTAAAAAGTCGAGGTCATTACAATTAGTGCAACGTTTAAGAGATGAAGCACATAGGTTTGGTATAACATTCCATAGAAATTTAAGAAGTAATGCTAGTATACATACAAAGCTAGAAGATATTCCAGGAGTGGGTCCAAATACAATTCAAAAATTATTGAGGCAATATAAAACCATCTCTAACATTAAAGCAGCTTCTGTAGAAGAGATAGCAGATCTCATAGGTAACAGTAAAGCTCAAAAAGTTAAAGATGGCCTAGCTTAATTATTTCTGATAATTTGGTTGATCTTCTATATTATGAACATCATTTACATTAAGAATAATATCACCTTCATCATCAACTTGAAAGTTTCTAATAAAACGTTTTCCTTCTAAGAAATCTGTTGCATAATAAGAATGATAAGTATAAGTATCTTGCCCAAAAGTTTCATCATATACTTTTAAAGTGATTAAAACTTCGGCATGTCTTTTTATCATTTCTTCTTGTGTGATCCCATAGAGTGGACTTTGCTCATCTATCATATGTACTAAAGTCCAAGATAAAGGCATAAACATAATTTTAGATCTTTCTAATGATAAATCAAAAAAGTTACGTTTATGTATTTCTTTTCCTTCAGAGGTAGTAATTGGCTCTTGGATAGAAATAAAAACAGATGCTCTAAGGTTTAGTAGCGTATTCGCTCTTTTATTTATTATTCTAAACTGTAAACTCTTCTTGTTGGTATCCTTAAAGAGTGTAATGATAGCATTTTTAGAAAAAATAATTTTAGATAATGGTCTAGAAAAACGACCATAAAGAATACCGGTACTAAAAGCAGATAACAACAAGCCATTAAAAGCTTCAATACTTGCAATTATTCCAATAACATTACTTTCTGGTGCCATAGCTCCATACCCAACAGTGGTAAAAGTCTGGACACTAAAAAACAATGCTTGAGTGAAATTGTCACCCATACTATCGCTTACAATTACACCAGATATATCTTCTAAGCCACATGCCATGTACAGGAATGCATAAATAATATTGGTAGAAAGAATTACACTTCCCACAACAATAACAAACGGAAACCACCGGATTGAAATTAACCAATGATAGGCGTCTCTTACAAAATTGGCAGTGCCTTTTCTTCTAACGTTAAATGAACCATTGGAATTGATTATCCTTTTGGTTTCATGATCATATTGAACACCAACTCCAGGATCTTGTATTTTTGATGTTTTATCAGACATAAATAATTATTTGCTTAAGGTACTTCGTGTCCAAGTGAAGCTTCAAGAATTCTAAACCAATCCTCTCTTTCTAATTTTGTAGATAATACTTCTGCAGCAGTTTCAATACGACTTCCTTTTGTTGTTCCTAACACTGGTGTAATACCGGCAGGGTGTGTTAAGTGCCATGCAAATATTGTTTGATCAATGGCTAAGTCATATTTAACCCCCACTTCTTGAATAACTTTACGGAGATATATATTGTGATCTGAT
Source organism: Flammeovirga kamogawensis (assembly GCF_018736065.1). Classification (GTDB taxonomy): domain Bacteria; phylum Bacteroidota; class Bacteroidia; order Cytophagales; family Flammeovirgaceae; genus Flammeovirga; species Flammeovirga kamogawensis. The sequence continues at coordinate 2,872,915 of NZ_CP076128.1, read as the reverse complement.
TCTCCAGAAAATATTTTTCCATTTCCTAAAGGAGACCAAGCCATAGGTTTTATACCATGCTCAATACAATTATCTAAAGAGCCATCAAACAATGCATTTGTCTGCAACGGTGAAATCTCAATTTGATTAATACTTAAAGGAGTAAACTTATTAAGGGCATTTACTTGATGTGGTAAGAAATTACTTACTCCAAAAGCTTTAACCTTTCCTTGATCTTTAAGTGTTTGAAAAGCATCTGCAACTTCAAGAGGATTTAACAAAGGATCAGGACGATGAATCAGAAGATAATCAATAACATCGATATTTAATTCTTTTAAAGAATTTTCTGCAGATGTAATGATATGTTTTTTAGAAGAATCATAGGACTTAATACTATGTTCAGGTCTATTAGCTGTAGTAAGTTTGATACCACATTTAGTAATAACCTGCATTTTAGACTTAATTTCAGGAGATAATTTAAGGGCTTCACCAAATTTCCCCTCAATTGTATATCCTCCATAAATATCGGCGTGGTCAAAACTCGTAATACCAGCATCTATACTTTGGTGGATAAGCGAGTTTATTTCTTGAGTAGATAGGTTTCCCCAATTCCATACTCCAGTGACAATTTTAGACAGTTCTATTGACATTGTATATTTGTACGGTTAATTTTTAATCGAAAAAATGTATATTTACTAATTATATTTCTATCTGCGAATGACTTTAACTACTATATTCGAAACTTACTATGTTAAATAAGACTTTCCTAACTCAAATAGAGAAAGACAAAAATATTCCTTTTTTAGTAGTTCAGAAAAAGAATTTCTTATTAATTGAAAGTAATAAGGGTAGTGAGATTTTGCCTAATTTTTCCTCGTTAGAAGAAGTATACTTCTTTGATATTTGTCCATTAGAATGGAAAGGTATCTTCATTGGTTCGTTCAAAGAGTTGAAACCAGAGGAAAAAATATTCCAAAAGTTATATAATCAAGAAGGAGAAAAAATTGAAATTGAATTAGATCTGATTGTTCATGAGTTTATTATAATTAAAAAGATCGTTGATGATAATTCCTCTGCTTTATCCATAAGGGAAAAACAATATAGAGAGCTATTATCATTAAAAGACATTCAATTAAAAGCTAATCAATTTGACCAATTATTAGTAGATCTCCTTTTAAAACATTCTGATGATGCTATTTTTTTAGTAGATCACGATTATGAATTTATTCATTATAATCAAGCAGCTAAACTATTAAGAAGAAAATTAATGCACACTCCAAAAAAAGAGGGTGTAAAGTTTAATGAATTGGTTAATAGATATGAAAGATTAAAAATAGGAGTATCAAAAGCTTTAAATGGTGAGCAATTCTTTTCAGAAATATCTTATGAATCAACTGTAGGTAAACCAATATTTTTAAGAACTCATTACCAACCAATAAAAAATACAGAAGGAGTTGTTTTAGCATGTTTAGTGATAAGTAAAGATGTTACTGCTAGATCTACAATAGAAGAATTATTCTCAACTGTTTTAAATCAAAGTACAATTGGTTTTACAATTATAGATAATGATGGTCGTTTGGTTCGAGTAAATGATCATTTATTAGATCTATTACAGTTAAAAAATACAGAGGTCATTGGAACTGATTTTTCAGATTATATTCACCCTACTTTAAGAAAGCATTTTAAAAGTGAATTTAAAGAAATTATCTCTTCACATGATGTAGAATCTCCTGAAACACTATTTCTTGATTTAGTTAAAAGAGATGGAGAGTCAATTCTCTTTGAGGTAGACACTCGTAAAGTTAAATTATCTGATACGCGATATGGTGTGATGGCAACATTAAAAAATGCCACACAAAAAGAACAAAATAGCCAGATGTTAGAGGAAATGCAACGCTTAATAAAAGCTTGCGGATGGGTTTATGATCGCTACTCTAAATCTATGAAAGTAACTAACGAGGTCTCTCAAGTAATTGGTATATCACAAGAGTTTGTTTTTAGAAATCCTGGAGCATTACTCTCTATGTGTGATGAATCCTCTTTAAAACGCGTTAAAACAATATTAAATCAAGCATACAGAACACAATCAGATTTTGATTTAGAACTTTTAATTTACCCTAAATATAAAGGAGAGCAATGGGTACGTTTAACCGGACGACCTATTATTAGACATGATAGAGTAGTAGGATTGTATGGAGGATTACAAGATATTACTCAACAGAAAAAAGCAATTCGTTTATTAGAGAGGAATGAAACCTTTATAGATGAGATCCAACGTGTAACCCAAGTAGGTAATTGGGTATATGAAGTGAAAGAAAAGAAATATCATTGGTCTGATCAGTTGTTTATATTTTTAGGAGCAGACGCAAAAAAACAAGATGTACCTTCTTTTCAGACACAATTAAAATACATAGACAAACATTACCGTTTTATTTTTAAAGAGGCATTAAAAGACTTGTACTTATTTCATAAGCCTATTGATTTAGATATTAAATGCCATGAAAACCTAATTAAAAACCATGATAGAGAATATTTAAATATTCAAGGAAGGCCAATTTATGATTCAGAAGGGAAGTTATTACGTTTCGTTGGAGCAATCACTGATATTACAGAAAGAAAAAGATCAGAAGAGCTAAATCAAAGTAAAAAGATTTGGTTAAAATCGATGATTAATGCTGCAAAAGATAGTTTTATTGCAGAATACTCTGGTAGAGTAGCCAATTATAATAAAGGACTTCAGCGCTTATTAGGGTATAATAATTATTTTGATCTTAGAGGTAAAGTTTTTCTTGACTTTTTTGATGAAAAGGATCATTCTAGGATTTTAAAATACCGTCAACAATGTAGAATTGGTGATATATCAGCACCTCCTAAAATTGAAGTGAAGATTAAAACTAGAAATAAAGGATTTATAGATGTTGAATTAAGTGCAAACC